>CAZLJY010000035.1:0-30511 GCA_964559945.1 uncultured Gammaproteobacteria bacterium
GGATCAGGCGGTGGTGTTTAGCGCTGTTGACCAGCCTCTTGATGCACTCACTTCCCTGGTGAAGCATTTCCGCTGCGGACAATCTGAACCGTTACCTTTTTTTCCTGAAACATCCCGTCAGCATGCTTTAGGAAAGTCGGCTGCTACTGCGTTTGAAAAAGACTATAAGGGCGGCCTAAGTCCCCACGTTGCCCAGACATTCCGGTCTCGAGACCCGCTGGGCGATCGGTTTGAAGATTTGGCGAACGAAATCTGGCAGTCGGTGCTTAACTGTGAGTCTGATGCAGGCGTTTAATCTGACCACCGTCCCGTTGAGCGGGTGGAACCTGCTGGAGGCAAACGCCGGCACCGGTAAAACCTTCAGCATTTGCGGTCTGTACCTTCGCTTGATTCTGGAACGCTCCTTGGGTCACGATCAAATTATTACGATTACCTTTACTCGAGCGGCAACAGGAGAGCTGCGTACCCGACTGATTCAAACATTAGTGAAAGCGAAATCGGCGCTTACCGATGTCCAATCTGACTCGGCTGATGAAGATAGGGACGTCGACCCAATCCTTCAAATTTGCGAACCCTTCCGCGGCAGTCCCGATGCTTTGGCCCGTGTCGAACAGGCGCTACGTAGCTTTGATCTAGCGCCAGTGCTAACTATCCACAGTTTCTGCCAGCGCATTTTGACCGAGTCCAGTTTGACCACCGGGTTTAACGTCGATGCCCAGGTGCTGGATCATCAAAATGAAGTGCTTGGAGATATCGTCCAGGAAGCCTGGCAAGGCTATCTAGAAACGCTGTCTCAACCGTTGGTCCGTTACCTTAAGGCGTTTAACCGGCAAAACCTGACCAGTGAAATTTCGGCTCTGCTGTCACGGCCGTTTGCCGAGATTCAAGCACCCCAGCTTAATGACCCAGGGCCTCAAGTGGCCGAGATCGAGCAGGCTCGCCAAAATGCATTGGCGATTTGGGACACCGATGAGAGGGAAATACGCGAGCGGCTGTTATCCGCTCAGCCCGGCCTATCGAAACGGCAATACACCCCTGAGATGATTACCAAGTCCTTGGCATCGGTTCCTAGCTATTTGCGATCAGGCGTTGGTAATAAACTCAACGCTGAGGTGAAAAAGCTCCGCCAAGACAAACTTGCTGCGGGGACTAACAAAGGGCAGGAGACCCCGCAGCACCGGTTCTTTGAGGCAATGCAGGCCTGTCTTGAAATGGAACAAGCATTTGTTGACACGTGCGATCTCTATCGGCTCAATTTGCCTTGTTTGCTGCTCGACGAGGTGAGGTCGCTACTTGACGCCTGGAAACAGTCTGATAGTTGCGTGACCTTTGACGACCTAGTTTTGCAATTGGACCGCGCTCTGGAACGTCCTGCTGTGGCAACGGCACTAGTTGAGCAGGTTAGGACCCGGTATGGCGCATTGCTGGTGGATGAATATCAAGACACTGACCCTGTTCAGGCTCGAATCTTTCACCGTTTGTTTGCGCCCCTGGGTTGTCCAGTTTGGCGCGTCGGCGATCCAAAACAATCCTTGTACGGGTTTCGCGGAGCAGATCTTCACGCCTATCTTGCGGCCCGTAACCAATCGCCAAACTGTTATCAGTTGACCCAGGACTGGAGGGCCCAGCCCGAGTTGGTGTCGGTGATTAATCGATTGTTCGGTAATTCCGAGGCGCCGTTTGTTTTGCCTGAGATTCAGTTTGCCCCGTCTGAGCCTGCGCCTCGTTCACCGATGTTGCTGCACGTTGATGGTGAGGTCCAGCCACCCATGACCGTTTGGCCGGGTGGCTCGGGGCTTGAGGAGAGCGCGGTCAGCACGGCCAGCCAGATTGCCCAGTTGATCGCTCTGGGGGCTGACAACAAAGCAACGTTAAACCAAGAGGGTGAAAGCACACCGCTGAAGGCTCAGCATATTGCTGTGTTGGTTCGTACTAACAGTCAGGCAGCCCGTATAGCATCAGCGCTGTTGGCCTTGGGTATCGCCTCATCGAGGCCGGGAAACATAAGCGTTTTCGAAACGCCTGAGGCCGATGAAATTGAACGATTACTGCACGCCGTGGCATCCCCTGACAGACGTGATCGAGTGGCAGGTGCGTTGGCCACTCGTATCCTTGGCCTGTCTGCATCTGAGATTGCAGCATGGCAATTGGACGAGGCAGCCCAAGACCATTGGGCAGACCAATTCAGGCGCTGGCGACAAATATGGATTGGGCAGGGCGTGTACCCGTTGCTGATCTCCGTGTTAAATGATGTTGGTGTCAGTGAGGGAATTCTTCCACTGGCCGACGGCCAATCGGTGATGACCAATCTACTGCATCTGGCAGACTTAATAGAGACCCACACTGGCAGCGGTTATAGCGTTGACGAACAGCTAGCCTGGTTGAACGCGGAACGTTCAGCGCCCCCGTCCAGGGATGAAACACGCATTGTGCGGCTGGACCGGGACACCAATGTAGTCCAAATCGCAACCATTCATCGCGCGAAGGGAGCTCAGTACCCGGTGGTGTTTTGTCCCTACCTGTGGCGCAGTCATAGCGTGAACAAAAGCTATGTGGAGGTCCACGAGTCCGGTGAGCTAATTTTGGATTTTGGTTCTGAGCGGCAGAGTGAGCGAAAGGAGCAGCAGACCCGCGAGCGCATCAGTGAAAATGCCCGCTTAGCCTACGTTGCGCTGACCCGAGCCGAAGCCTGTGTGTATTTGCCCTGGTCAATCGATCGACACAGCAAAACCGCTGAGTCAGGGTTAAGCCATCTATTAAATCCCGAACACGCCGCGACTTTTGGCATTCCACCCGGCCCCAAGAAATACCCAGCTATTGTCCAAGCTTTTTTCGCCGGTTTCGACGCAATCGGCGCCAAGGTGCTTGATCAAGCCCCGGTTTTTGATGGCACCGTTGCCACCGAGCTGCGCTGGCCAGAACACGCCCAACCCATAACCCGGCCGCAGCGACACTGGCAAGTCAGTAGTTACTCAAGCCTGTTTAGTGGGACTAATCAAGATCGTGATATTGATGAACATGTGGTGGTGGAAGCGGCCGCTCCAGATCCAACAAGCAGCACGATCTTTACCCTGCCTGCGGGCGCTCAGACGGGGTTGATGCTGCACGAACTGCTTGAAAACCTGCCGTCTTTTTCGACGGATCGCGGGGCGCTGCTGAGCATGGCGGAGCATTACTTAGATGAGTATTCCCTGGAGCCTCGGTTCGCGCCGGCTGTTGCCCATGCGCTATCGGGTTTGCTCCAGCAGCCGCTAGGGCCTGACGGTTTGTTGCTGAGCCAAATCGGCAAACACGAGCAACTCCGGGAGATGGAGTTTCATTTGCGATTGCCTCACCTGCGCAGCGGTGATTTGTGGTCAGTGGTGCGATCCCAGCCTGCCCCTGATACGTTTGTCCAGCGGGAGCTTGAAGGGTTTTTGCACGGCTTCATAGATTTGATTGTTTTATGGCGCGGTAGGTATTGGGTCATCGACTATAAAAGTAATCACCTGGGCAATGAGTTATCCGATTATCATCCGGATTTATTGGCTCAGGATATCCTGATGCATAATTACGACTTTCAATACCATCTTTACCTCTTGGCCCTGGACCAGCACCTTCAAAGCACCTTGCGAGAGTACCAACCACAAACCCATTTAGGCGGTGTGTTGTATCTGTATCTGCGGGGGATTGATTCGTCAGGCTGCGGCGTTCATTATGCAAAGCCGTCGTTAGATACTTTAACGGCTTTGCAAAAATTGCTCTTAAAGTAATTTCTAGAACTTTCCTGTAGGTCATTGATTTTTGTATGTGATTGATCAGGTTACAGTTTTTGACTTCCAATTTTCGCTGACCGACGGTAATATTTGCCCATAGATTCCTGTGCAACTGTAAGCATCCAGTGAATCTGGGGGAAAGACAAACACGCTTCTAATAAGGTTTTAGAGTTTCAAACCGGTTCGCGGGTTGCGTCAGACGGTAGATGCCATGCAGGCCGTCCTGGGCCGCACCTCCCCCAAATCGGTGTCTACGGTTAGCTGGAGATCGGCCACTGCTAGGGATGTGGGGTCGACGATTTTGCCAGTGTTGCTGTAGCTCGCGGACTGTGTTTGATCTAGAACGCCACTTCATCTGGCGCTCCGAAAACGCCGCTTTTCAGCGGCGTTTTTTTTGCTTTAGTCCTTCAAAAACAGCGCAAGTTTCGCATGATGTATGTGCCGACGCAGTGAAATAATCGGGGCATGATCAAACCGGGCAACCCCGACCCTGCTCAACTGCAAGCGCTGCTCCAGCGTGACCCAAAGCAACCTGAAATTTGGCTGACATTGGCTCGAATTCAGGCAAGGCAGGGTTCGCCCGGGGAGGCGGAACGTTCTTTGCGCCAAGCGCTTAAGTTCGATGAGAGTTTCGACATCGCTCGTCTGGAGTTAGCCCAATTGTTGGTTCGAAATGGCTTTCCGGGTCCAGGGATAGTTCAGGCTCAACACCTGCTTGAACGAAATCCCGCTAATGTTGAGGCATGGCTGATTGCCGGGGATGCCTTCAGCCGTAACTTTCAGCCTTCGGAAGCTGCTATGGCTTATTCCCGCGCCAGAGGCATTGCGCCGGATCATGAAGGTGCAGCCTATGCCCAAGCCCGTTTGATGCTTGAACAAAACCAGTCAAAACCTGCCAAGGCGATCGTATCGCAATACCTTAAGGTTGGATCGGCTTTAGGCCAGCATTGGTGGCATCTCTACGCCCGCGCGCAACTTGATTTACAAGGGCCGGTAACCGCAAAAGCTGTGCTGGACAAAGCGCTGGTGGCATTCCCTAAAAGCGACACGCTTCAGGCTTTGGCAGCAAAGGTTCGTTATCAGCTGGGCGATGGGGATTGGGTCCAAACGCTACTTGCCGCGGCCCAGAATAAAAACGCCCACGAGGGTATGGTCTTGACGGCCGCAGCTGCATTAAGGGGGGGCGGCCGGGTCGATGCGGCTCAATCTTTGGTGGAATACAAGCTTCATCAGATCAAAAAAACCTTAACCGATGGCGCGGGCAGAGGTCTATGGCTGGAATTGGCTGACTGCTATCTGTGTCAAGGCGACTTTGCTAGCGGCCTAAAGGCAGCGAAAATGGCCCAGACTCTGGGTTCCAATCCGTTTCCGGCTCCCTCTCGCCAACTCATTGATGCCCTATTGAGCCTGGGCCAGGCAGATGAGGCTCTGCCATTAATTCGGCAACTGCGTCATCTATTGCCCAAGGAAAATCGTTGGTTGGCCGCAGAAGCAACCGCCCTAAGAGCATTAGGCGAAAACGCCGGCGAGCAACTGTTTGACACCCAGCGACTGGTTTGGGTCAAGGACATGCCCGGGGATATGTGGCGGTCGATCCAGCATGCTTTGGATGAAGAGCTAGAGTGTCTCCATAATCGGGCTGGGCCGCTGCTGGATCAGAGCCTTCGTGGCGGTACCCAAACCTCATTGAGTTTGTTGCAATCAACCGCACCCGCCATTGTTCGGTTATTGCGCTATTTTTTATCATCGGTGGATGAATATCGAGCACAGCTTACGCCTTCCGAGAGCCACCCATTCGATCAGCAGTTAACCGGTGAGCCGCTTTTGGTTGGCTGCTGGTCGGTCAAGCTGCCCAGTGGCGGATTTCACGTCAACCATTTGCACTCCCAAGGCACCTTAAGTTCGGCGTTCTACGTCAAGGTTCCTTCTTCTATTGACGCAGCCCACTCTCAACCTCATGACCGTTCTGGCTACTTGGCTTTAGGCGCTCCTAGATTCCCGGTGCCAGGCGTGGGTTCAACACACTGGGTGCAACCGCGGCCCGGTCGACTTGTGCTCTTTCCCTCATGGTTTTGGCACGGGACCGTTCCTTTCGTGGATGAGCAATCTCGGCTCAGCGTGGCATTTGATGCCATTTTTCGTTAAAAAATAGGGACAATATTCGTATAAGGCGTTGACTTCACAACACGCGCTGACCAAACCGCCAAATTTGATCAATTGATCAAAATGCGCAACCGCAGCGTCATCTTGTGCAACAAACCAATCCATACCTTCTTGTTAAGTTGCCGTTAAGCGCCCACGGACCTGCGGCGTTTTTTGGCACGGTTGATTTTTCTGCACGCTGACCCGCTGTGTGCGCAACCTATAGAAGGTGGAACTGCATGAAATTATTACGACGTAGAAAACTAACCGCAGCCGTATTAGGCGCGCTCACTGCGATGAGCAGCGTCAGCGCCCAACAGCTAAACGAGGAGCCTGAGTCGCTGGAGGAGTTGGTAGTGACCGGTTCGCGAATTCCGCGGCCCGATCTGGTTGCCAACAGCCCGGTTGCGGTTGTAGACGCCGCCGAGTTTGAGTTGGCAGCAACCGTGGAAACTGAATCGTTGCTCAATACGTTACCTCAGGTTGTGCCTTCCTTTGGTGCCACGACCAATAACCCAGGAACTGGAACGGCCACCGTGGATCTTCGAAATCTCGGACCGGTGCGAACCCTGGTCATGATGAATGGTCGGCGGATTGTCGGCTCTGGCACCAACGGCGTGGTCGATATCAATAACATTCCGCCGGCATTAATTGATCGTGTCGAAGTGGCAACAGGCGGCGCCTCAGCAGTGTATGGCTCTGATGCTATGGCCGGTGTAGTGAACTTCATACTTAAGAAAAATTATGAAGGTGTGGGTATCAGTGCACAGTTCGGTATGTCTGAAGAGAGTGACTCTGACCGTACTAACGTGGATTTTATCTGGGGCGCAAACTCCGCCGACGGTCGCGGTAACGCGGTTATCTATGCCAACTATTTCGAACGGGACCAAACCTTTGCTTCTGAGCGGGGTTTTTCGGCCATTGAGCTTGACGAGAACACTGACGAAAATGGCAACCCTATTCTGTCCCCTGGAGGTTCTTCTCGAATACCCCAGGGTCGGATTTTCGGCGCAGCATTTACGGGTCTAACTGACGCTCGCGGCGATGAAATTGGCGGCAGCGGATTTTTCGTTGACGATAACGGCAACCCCGATGACTACACCTCACCAGATGATACCTTCAATTTCGCTCCATTTAATAACCTTCAGTTGCCCCTAGAACGACTGACGACAACCGCCTTAGGCAGTTATGAGGTAACCGACGATGTCCGTCTTTTCGGTGAATTCACCTTCGCCAACAATCGCATTAATCGGACCCTAGCACCAACGCCGTATAACGAATCCACTGTCGACTTTGATCTGAACAACCCGTTCATCCCTGCTGGGGTTCTCGCTTTGTTCCAACAGGCTGACACCGACGGCGACGGCATTGTCACAGGGGGTTTAAGCCGGCGTATGTTGGAAGCCGGTGGTCGAACCAGCGACGACAGCCGCAACCTTTTCCGATCTGTCATTGGCCTTGAGGGTAATTTGGCGGGTTGGGATTGGGAGGTCTATTACAACTATGGGCGAATGGAGAACACCCAGCGCCAGGGCGGTAACATTGTCCTGAGTAAGTTCCAACAGGGATTGTTGGTTGACCCCAATGACCCCACCCAATGTGCCGGAAATATCGCTGGCTGTGTGGTGCTCAATCCATTTGGTGAGGGCGTCATGACCCCAGAGATGATCGATTGGGTGCGCGCATCAGCATCCAACATCACTAACGTTGAGCAGCGCACCCTTGCCGCTAACTTCGGAGGAACGTTGTTCGAATTGCCGGCCGGCGCTGTTGGTGTTGCTCTGGGCCTTGAGCAGCGTGATGAAGAGGCGGAGTTTCTGCCTGATACATTCCTGGCATCCGGTGACATTGATGGTTTTAACGCAGGCCTGCCAACCGCTGGTGAGTACGATGTCACAGAGTTTTATTTAGAATCCATTGTGCCATTGGTTTCCGGTGCGCCTTGGGCTGAATATGCGGCGCTGGAGTTGGGTTATCGGTATTCTGATTATTCCAATGTCGGCGGCGTGGACACCTATAAATTCGGCGGTGAGTGGCGGCCCTCGGATCAATTGAAATTACGCGGTTTGTATCAACGTGCTGTTCGTGCGCCTAACGTACTGGAATTATTCCAGGGTGCGTCAAACAGTTTCCCTGGCGGAGAGGATTTTTGTAACGCGGGGCCTGGAAGAACGGCTGAGGAAGAAGCGTTTTGTATTCAGTTGGGTGTGCCCGCAAACTTGCTGACCAATTTTGAACAACCCGATGATCAGGTCGAAGTGCGACTAAGCGGCAACCCCGACCTGGATGTTGAAAGTTCAGATACGTTCTCGGTGGGTTTTGTTTATCAACCTTCCTGGCTCGAGAATTCGCAGTTGTCAGTTGACTATTATTCCATCGAAATTGAGGGTGCGATTGCTCAATTTGGTGGTGGCCTGCAAAGCACCATTGATGCCTGTAATCAAAACCTGAGCTTGGATAACGTGTTTTGTCAGCCATTGACCGCACGCAACGCGGCAGGGGAATTGGAGTTTGTTCCCTTGCCCAACCAAAATATCGCTCAGCTCAATACCGAAGGGCTAGATTTGTCGGGTTCTTGGTCCACGGAAGTGGGGGCAGGACACGTGCTAGACCTCAATATGGCCGCAACTTACGTGTTTAAGAATGAGCAGCAATCAAGCCCAGTCACCGATGTGGTGGATTGCGTGGGTTCTGTGGGTGTTAGAGGGATATGTGGCAACGCCGACCCGGAGTGGCGAGTGGTTGGGCGAGCCACGTTGCAAACCGGTAAGTGGCGGTCCAGTCTGCGTTACCGATTTGTGGGTGAGGTGGACAATGAGTTGGTTGTTCAGGGAACAGATCCAAATACCCTGGCAGTTTCCGGCGTTGATTCGGAGCACTACGTGGATTTCGGTGTCACCTATGCCTACAGCGATAGTATCGACTTGATCCTCAATATCGATAATTTGCTGGATAACGATCCGCCGATCCTGGCCGACGCTGGGGGTCAGTTCAACACTGACGCCTCGGTTTATGACGTGTTAGGCCGGCGCTTCACCACCGGCTTTAGGGTGCGGTTCTAAGTTTTATAACGGTTTGCGGGGCGGCGTTCGTCGCCCCGCTTTTTAGAGTATCGCTATCGACGCCGAGCAGCTTTTTGAACAAGGTTTGGCCCTGAACGACTCCGGTCAGGCTTCTGGGGCACTTGCGGCCATTGCTCAGGCAGCAACGTCGGGCCACGCTCAGGCCCAGCTGCAACTGGCCTTTTGGTTGTTGACAGGGCATAACACCGAGGTAAATGTCCAGCAGGGTTTTGCCCTCATGCAAAGCTTGGCCCTGTCCGGGTATCCCATTGCGCAAAGCTATTGCGCCAGCCTTGCTGCTGGTGGCCAAGGAACCACCCAGAGTTGGTATAGAGCCATCCATTGGTTAGAGCTTGCAGCCGCCAACGGCTGGGTTAAGGCTCAAGAACAGCAGCGCTTGCTTCGCTCAACGACACTGCTTATGGACACCGACAGCGGTCTCCAGTTAGCCGGACTGCCTGCATCGACGATGCTTGACCCCTCAATGAATCTTCGCCACTTTCCCGCAGCGATTGACCCCCAGTTGTGCCACCATCTATTCGATAGCTGCGCGCCGTATTTGACAACCGCTAGAGTCAACGACGCCTTTTTGGGCGATACAACCGATGTTAGCCGCAGTAACGAGTCCATGGGGTTTTACCCAATGGAGGCTGACGTGATTTCACAGCTTGTAAGGGCCCAGATGGCGCAGGCGAGTGGCCAATCGTTTGATTGTGCTGAAGTGCTGTCGGTTCTGCGTTATCGACAGGGCCAACAGTATTTGCCCCACTACGATTTTTTTGACCCTAAACAGCCTCAACATCAACGACAAATACAAGACCGTGGTCAACGCCGTTCAACGGTGCTTCTCTACCTGAACAAGGACTATGAAGGTGGATATACCCATTTTGTTCGCAAGGGGTTGGAGTTTCGAGGGCAACCTGGCGACCTATTGTGTTTCGATAACCTCAACCCAGATGGCTCTGTCAATCCACTGACCTTGCATGAAGGTTGCGCGGTTTTAACCGGCGAAAAGCGGCTGGCGAGTTTATGGATTCGAGACCCGGTAGTTAACTAAGCAATATCATCTGGGTCGCGTGCTTGTATAATCGCCCTGTGACGTCTGGCACATGTTCGTGGCAAGGGTTCTGGCACCCTCCGGACATCTTCAGCGCGTCACTTGGACCACACCTCGACAGCGCTGCCGTCAAATTCTGGAGACATGTTTATGCCAACGCCTACCAAGGTATTTTTACCTGCATTACTGGCTTTCACACTGTTCGGTTGTTCCGACGATAACGAGCAGACAACGCCCGCGACGGCGGCCCCTGCGGCCGAGATGGATAAGTCAGCTGAGATGGATAAGCCAGCGATGGAGTCTCAAACCACAACCGACCAAAACCCTTTGTTAGCTCAGTGGGACACGCCGTTTGGAGTCCCGCCTTTTGACGATATTAAAGAAGCGCATTTTGAGCCGGCATTTGACCAGGCCATGATCGCCCACAATGTAGAGATAGACGCCATCGTCAACAATCCAGAACCGGCCAGCTTTGAAAACACCATCGTCGCGTTGGATCGTGCTGGCGCCGACCTGAACAAGGTGGCGGGGGTGTTTTTTAATCTGACCGGAACCATTAGCACGGAGGGGCTGCAGGGTATTCAATCCAGAGTGTCGCCCAAACTGTCAAAGCACTCTAACGACATCACCTTAAACGACAAGCTCTTCGCGCGGGTCAAAGCGGTCAATGATGCGGCTGCATCATTAGGCTTAAATGCTGAGCAGGCGTATTTGTTGGATCGTACCTACAACGGTTTTGTGCGATCAGGAGCGGCCCTTGAGCAGGGAGCAAAAGATCGACTGAATCAGATTAACCAGGAAATCACCAGCCTCGCGGTGGAGTTTGCTCAGAACCTACTGAAAGAAAACAACGCCTTTGAGCTGATTCTTGAATCGGAAGAAGAGCTCGCAGGCTTGCCAGATTTCCTGCGCGCTCAGGCGGCGGAAGCGGCCAAAGTCCGCGGTCATGAAGGCAAATACGCGTTCACCTTGACCCGTTCCTCCATGACGCCATTTTTGCAATATTCCACTCGGCGTGATCTGCGCGAGAAAATACACAACGCCTGGACTACCCGGGGCAGCAACAGCAATGACAACGACAATAGCCAGGCGGTCGCCAAAATGGCCTCGCTGCGAGTTGAGCGAGCGAACATTCTAGGCCATGACAATCACGCGTCCTGGGTGTTGGAAGATCGCATGTCTGAAACGCCGGAAAAAGCCTATGCATTTATGCAGCAGGTTTGGCAGCCGGCGCTGGAGCGTGCCAAGGAAGAAAGGGCTGACCTGCAGGCCATGGTTGAGAAAGAAGGCGGTGACTTTGAGGTAGCGGGCTGGGATTGGTTTCACTACTCCGAGAAAGTTCGCAAAGAACGGTTTGCCATTGATGATGCTGTTCTTAAGCCATACTTTGAGTTGAACAATGTTCGCGATGGCGCGTTCATGGTTGCTCAGCGGCTATTTGGCATTACTTTTCATGAGCTGCCAGATTTACCTCGGTATCACCCAGACGTGCAGGCGTTTGAGGTGAAGGACGCCGATGGCTCCCATCTGGGTGTGTTCTATTTCGACTTTCATTCCCGCCCCGACAAACGCGGTGGTGCATGGATGAACACCTTCCGGGATCAATCCAACATTGATGGCCGGGTTCGCCCCATTGTGGTGAATAACTGCAATTTCCCCAAAGGGTCAGGCGGCATTCCCACATTGCTGAGCTTTGGTGATGCCTCCACTTTGTTTCATGAGTTCGGACATGGCCTGCACGGCATGCTGTCGGACGTGACCTACCAGGGCTTAAGTGGGGTCAATGGACCAAGAGACTACACCGAGTTTCCAGCTCAGATGATGGAGCATTGGATTTCCAGCCCTGAGGTATTGCGGGAAACCGCCCGCCACTATGAAACCGGTGAGCCGATTTCTGAAGAACTCATCGCCAAGCTTGATGCTTCGTCGAAATTCAACCAGGGCTTTAAGACGGTTGAGTACCTGTCAGCCGCTATTTTGGACATGGACTGGCACACACTGGGCACCACTGATCTGCAGGAAGTGGCCGCTTTTGAGAAAGCATCGCTGGACAAAATGGGCCTGATTCCGCAAATCACCGTGCGCTATCGCAGCACCTATTTCGGCCATATTTTCTCAAGCCCTGTCGGTTATTCATCCGGTTACTACAGCTATATTTGGTCAGAAATTCTCGACTCAGATGGCTTTGATGCGTTCCGTGACGCCGGTGATATTTACGATCCTGAGCTTGCCAAACGGTTGCGGGACAACATTTACGCCTCCGGTGGCACGGCCCCGGCAATGGATCTTTATGTTCGCTTCCGTGGCAAGGAGCCAAGCATCGACCCACTGCTTCGAAACCGTGGCTTCAAGCCTTGATTTAACCGGCCAGTTGCAGCGCTGATTCCTGTGCTGATGGCAAATAGAAAACGCGGCTCATGGGGCCGCGTTTTTTTTCTAACAGGACTACTGTTTTGGGCCTTGGTCGGCTCCGGATTGCGCGCTCATCCGGAAGATGAGGTCTGTGACCCCTCTGAGCCGCCGACGCCATTTTGCCTTGCCTTGATGGGGCAGTTGAAAACCGAAAATCCGCCGTCGTTGGTTGACACCATTGGCGAGTATTTTGGACTTGGCGTCGTCCATATCATTCCCCGCGGTCTTGACCATATTGCCTTTGTATTAGCACTGTTTTTGTCGGCCCACACTTGGCGCTCGCTGTTGCTGCAAATCACCACGTTTACCTTGGCCCATTCCATCACCTTGGCGTTAGCCGTGTTTGGCTTAACATCAGCCACCGGGCGAGTTGTTGAAGCATTGATTGCCGCCTCTATCGTTTTTGTAGCAATCGAAAATTTATGGCTGTCCGGCAATGCAATAAGGCGATGGCGTTACGCGGTGGTGTTTGGCTTTGGCCTGTTACACGGACTGGGGTTTGCTGGTGTGCTGTTGGAGCGCGGCTTACCTCAAGAACAGCTAGCGTCCGCTCTGGTGGCCTTTAATTTGGGTGTGGAGGGTGGACAGCTTTTGGTGGTGCTGGCGGCGA
Source organism: uncultured Gammaproteobacteria bacterium (assembly GCA_964559945.1). GTDB lineage: Bacteria > Pseudomonadota > Gammaproteobacteria > Xanthomonadales > SZUA-38 > JANQOZ01. The sequence continues at coordinate 13,039 of CAZLJY010000035.1, forward strand.
TGGCGCTCGGTTGGGGCCTTTTTCACAGCAAACTTGGCGCGCAAAACTATAGGCGTTGGTTTTGCCGGCCGCTAAACCTTGCGATTGCAGGTATTGGTCTTTTCTGGCTAGTACAGCGACTGTAAAAATACCGGTTACCGCCCGTCCCCGAGTAGCTGGGTGTCGACTCCCATTGCTTTCCCCCAGGGCGGCAACCGGTATGACTGCTCTGTCAATCAATCAAACCTTTTCTAAGCTGTCGATAACCATCATCTCTGCTAACGAGCGGAAAACGATGATAATCCCGATAGGCTCGGCCATAACTGCGCGTTAGCCTGTTGCCTGCTGTTTAAAGGCGGTAGCTCCCCTGGGTTTTGCCATGAGCTGGCAGGCCAAGGTGGCAACAATAGCCAGAGTCGATAGCGCCGTTTCCTTACAATTTCCCTTTAGAAATGTTGATCTTCAATACTTATCGCGTGGTTTCAGGCAGATTCTGGACATTGGTTTTGACGCTAAATCGGTGGGAATACCTGAACTGAGTTAATATCTGAGCTTGAAACGAGAAAGGTCAGGGTGTTTTCTATGGCCTGGTGTGTATTTTCTGTGCGAGCAAGATGAAGCAAAAAGATATCACCGTGTGGCTGCAATCGGTGGCTAACAATCGCACTGGCGCTATGGACCAATTGCTGCCGCTGATCTATGGGGAGCTGCGGACCTTGGCTCGAAGTCGGCTGCGCGCCGAAAGAGAAGCCCATACTTTGTCCACCACCGGGCTGGTGCATGAGGCATACCTGAAATTCAGTCAACAAGATCAACTAAAGGTAAATTCCCGGGGAGAATTTTTTGCCTTTGCTAGCGAATGTATGCGCCGTGTGCTGGTGGATTATGCGCGAGCCCATCGTGCTGAGAAGCGTGGCAGCGGTCAGCCCGCAGTGCCCCTTGAGCAGGTCGACCAGATCCTGACCGATCGTCAGGCCAGAGAGGTGACGGATATCGACCTTGCAATGGACAAGCTGAACGAGGCCAATCCGCGTGGGGTACAGGTGCTGATGTGTCGATTATTTGGCGGCCTTAGTCTTGAGGAGACCGCCAGTGCGCTGGAAGTGTCTATGAAGACTGTTCAACGAGATTGGACCACAGCTATCGCTTGGCTGCGTAAAGAGGTGGACGTAAATAGTTTTGTCCTCGACTGAGACAAATCCAAAAGACCGCTGGGAGGCCATAGCGACGACCTTTGAGCAGGCCCTTGAATTGGGCCTTGATGAACGCGAACAGTTTTTGTCCGACAGCGATTTGCCAGAAGACGTCCTGCTGGAAGTTCAACAAATGTTGGCTGCTCATGAGGGGCCAGCTCTTGCGATGGAAGAGGGCGTCAATCCACCTCAGCCACCAGAAACTCTTGGCCCTTACACGATTGAACGAAGCATTGGCGTTGGCGGCATGGGTGAGGTTTATCTCGCTAAACGAAGTGACGGTACCTTTGATCGTTCGGTGGCCATCAAGACTCTGCGCGGTTGGTTAGTCAACTCGACGGTTCAAAAGCGATTTCTGCGGGAGAGCAGGCTTCACGCCAGGCTTGAACACCCCAATATTACTCGTCTACTAGACGCCGGAGTGACGCCTAAGGGTTTGCCTTATCTGGTGACTGACTTCGTCGACGGTAGCAATATTGTTCAATACGCCGATTCTCACGTACTCAGCAACCGAGATCGGGCCCAGCTGTTATTGGGCGTTTGTGACGCAGTTAGCTTTGCCCACAGCCGCTTGGTGCTTCACCGGGATATTAAGCCCTCCAATATTCTGGTAACGGACCAAGGTGAGGTTCGCCTGCTAGATTTTGGTATCGCTAAATTGTTGGTGGACGATTCAACGGACGGCGAAAATGCAGCGATAGCGACCCAACCTGGCGAGCAGCTAATGACGCTGCGATATGCCAGCCCTGAGCAGATTCGCGGAGAGTCTTTAGATGTAACTTGTGATGTGTACTCGCTGGGTGTTGTTCTGTTTGAGTTATTGACCGGGCAGCCGCCGTTTGACTCTGACACCCAATGGAAACTGAGTGAAAAAATCACTCAGGCGCCGCCAAAATTTCCGAATAGCACCTTGGGTGGGTTTGTTGTTGAGGCTGACCTGCAGGCTATTTGTTTGAAAGCCTTGGAGAAAAAGCCGCAAGATCGCTACGCCAGCGTGCAGGACTTCGCGCAGGATCTGCGTCGGTATTTAGACCACCACAGCGTTTCTGCTCGTCGGCCAGGGATGTGGGTTCGTTTCTACCGCCTGCTTCAAAGACATCCGGTGGCGGCGCCGTTAAGTGCGTTGGCAGTGCTGGCGATTATCAGCGGCGGCCTGACAGCGGCCTGGCAGGCGCATCGCGCCCAGATAGAACGAGATCAGGCTCGAGCGCAGCGCGACCGAGCGGAGCAGGTCACCCAGGTTTTGGTGGATTTGTTTGATAGCGACCCTTTCGCCGAAGCTGATCAACGTCGTGACAACATCACATTGCGCGAGTTCTTGTTGAGGCGAGCCGGTGACATCGGCCAAGAGCTTGACGCCCAGCCTCAATTGAAGGCGCAGCTATTGGATCTGCTAGCGGGCTTGTTGGCTAACCTAAGCCTTCTTGAGGACGCTGAGCCTTTAGCGGTTGAGGCCTTGGCGATTCGACAGTCAGAGGGCAGCACCGCAGATTCTTTGGAGATCTCTGCCAGTTTTATGACCCTTGGTCTGATTCGGCAATACCAGGGCCGGTATGCAGAAGCTGAGTCACTTCGCCGCCAGGCCCTAGCGATTCGACGCCAGCGTTTGGCGCCAGATCACCCGTTGGTTGTGTCCAGCCTGACTGAGCTTAGCCAGAGTCTTCACGACCAGGCGTTGCCGGACAAGCGTAAGGAGGCCCGGGAATTAGATGAGATGCTGGTGGTTCTGAATCTCGAGAAATATGGCCCAGGCTCACTGCAAGCCGCCCGGAGTCAAAATAATTTGGGTGTGCTTTATGTGCAAAGCGGTATCGAAGGTGAGCAGGAGAAAGCTGTACCCTTGTTACGCGAAGCACTGCAAGTTCGGCGCAAGTTGCTGGGAAATGACCACCCCAGTACTGCGATAACAGCGTCTAATTTGGCCAATTTGCTACATGACTTAGGTGAGCTCGAAGAAGCATCTGAGTTATTTGACCAAGCGATCAATAGCACTGAATTGGCTATGGGGCCTCAAAGCATTCGACTAGCTGACGCTATTTATGGATCTGGCTTTCTATTGATGGATCAAAAGAACTGGGATGCAGCAGTGGGCCGCTTTTCCTCTGCCCTAGAGATTTATCAGACCGCTCTGCCCAAGAATCATCCCTATATAGCTGACGGTCATTTTGCCTTAGGTCAGGCGCAACAAGAGAACGGGCAAGGCAGTGCTGCCAGCGATAACTATTTGCGGGCGACAGAGATTTACGCATTGGACCCAGCAAGTCTGGAAAGTGAATTTCGCGCAGCGTTACATTACCTGAGGGTGACTGCTAAAACGATGAAGGCAGAAACCCGCAATTCCTTTATCGCGGAAAAGCTTCAACGGGCAGACAGCACTATTGCACCCGACCTAAAACAGCAGCTGGCATCCTTTTCCACCGATACAGCACCAGTCAATTGATTGTTCGACGTTGGTTAACGTGGGTAACAGGACTGTTTGTTTCGGTATGGCGATCGAGCATTGCGGGAAAATGTCTAATACTGGCCAGCATTTTGCTTATTCCAGGGTTGTTATTACCCATATTAACCCTCGACACCTTGGGTTCTCGATCTGCTGGCTACTCGGTAGTAACGGGTATTTTTCGCTTGTTTGGCTCAGGAAAATTCCTGCTGGGCCTGGTGGTACTCGCCTTCTCCGTGGTCTTTCCTATTGCCAAGCTTTATTGGCTGTTCCGATATTGTTTGAATTTGCCGCTTAGATTTAAAGGCCGCTGGCTTTTGCTGCTTGGAAAGTGGTCGATGCTAGATGTGTTTGTCGTTGCGGTCATCATCGGGGCAGGGCGACTGCGGCTACTATCGGATTTTGAATCTGAGCCCGGAGTGTATTGGTTCGCAGGCGCCGTTGCCCTCAGTATGGTGGGTGCAGAGCTTTTGCTAGGCCAGGAGAAACTTTCGTTAAGGGCCAATGATGATAGGTTTCGCAGGAATTGGCTGGGTTGCGCACGCAGCCTTAGCGCCGTCATTTTGATCGTTTGCGGTTTAACGCTGCCCTTGATGGAGGTCAGCAAGTGGCTGTTCTGGGACAATGAGTACAGCATCCTGTTAGCAATGCCCGAAATGTTGGAACAGGGAGAGTGGTTGTTACCAACGATGCTTTTAGTGACCGTTGGCATAGCGCCATTGTTAAAACTGATTTTTTCTGCCGGCTTTAGCATCACCGGTAAACCCTCCCAGTGGCATCTAAGCGAAGTTTCCGGTCGGTGGTCGATGCTAAATGTGTTTGTGCTTTCTATCGTGTTAGTGATGTTGAAGCTTGGCGACTCAACCAGCGTGGCGGCGCAAGCGGGATTTTGGTGTTTGTTGGCAGGAGCGGTGCTGAGTGTGTTGGACTCGCGCTGGATTAGGTCTCGAGCTGAACTGCAGATTCGGCACAATGAATAGGCCCGAGGCAACAATCCAGCGCAAACAGAGGTTCGACGGTTTTCGCTGAACCTCTGTTTGGACGCAAGTCAGTCGCCTGAACCTTCCGTGTATGTTTTGCGGTTTCCGAACCCGCTGAAGTAATTGAAAAAATTCAGCAGATCAAACCAAAATGTTTCGAATTTCATGAGTATTTCCTTTTATTGAAGTGGAGTTAATCGGTGTTACGGATAAACGTGAACCAACCCATACCGATGTCGGTGCCAAAGTCGGCGTGGTGATCGGTTTGGGCTTCAAACTGAGGAAAGACGTCATTGTTGACAGTACGATTAGATCGTCTTCCCTCCTCAGTGAGTGCTTCCAAAGCTGCAGCGATTCGCCTTGGAGGTATGTTGAGTCGGCCAGTAACCTGCTCATACATTCGGTCTTCTGGATTGCATCTGAGGTTGTGACTGCCAGTTGATAGATGTTTCGAGACATTGCGAAACATCGCCAAGGTACGTTCGTGCATGTCCTCAGGAACGGCAGAAATTCGGAGCAACTTTAGGTCACCGTTTTCCTGCCGCTCGATGTTTTTCCTGGTCTCCATGTATTCCACAAGCGCCTTGACGGAATAGCCGCTGACTTTGCATTCCTTGGTGAGCGCCTCGAATGAGCGGGGGCCAGACATTGGAAGATCTAACGGACCAGATTCATCCCGCCATCGCGGTCCCCGCTGCCATTCGTCAAGGATCCTGGCAATGGGCGACAGTCGACCGGTAATTTCCCCTGGCTTTTGGCGTTGATAGCTGCTGACCTTGTCCCGCGTCAGCCCGGTTTGCAGGCCGATGTTGGTGCTGGTTGGACGCTCGCCTTCCCGCTCCAGTTTTCGGCTGGCGGCGTCGACCATGGCTTTGCGGACTAGGGGTTCTAGGTCGCTGATTTTGATGCCGTGTTCGAGTAAGACATCAGCAAGCTCGGTAAGAAGGTTGCAAGTCCCTTGGCGTAAATCCGCAGGGATTTCGTAAAATAGGGGGAGAGCGCCCATGTTTTTCTCCAAAATGAAGTTAAAAGTTCAAGTTGGAGGGAAAATACCATTATGCGTCGTAAAAATCACTAATTTCCCATTGGCGGGAAAGAAGTCTTATAGTCCGATAGCCCGGTGGGAGTGGGGTCAAACAGACCTGCCAGGGTACGTTTGGGTTGGGACTGACCTCGAACGTTGAAAAGCGGGTGGCACTCGGAGCTACCCGCTTTTCATTTAGACCTTGTCTAGCCACGTGCTTTTCTGCTCTTATCAGTCCATGCACTTTCTGAACCGAATAATTTTCGCTTTACTTGGCTTAGCAGCTCTCGCGACGCTGGTCGGTTGCAAACCTCAGCCTCAATCTGATGTGGAAACCCTCTCCATCGCCTTTGATGCTGCTCCGCTCACTGCTGGGCCTGGCTACTCTTGGGCTCGGTATTCCACTGCATTGGTGCTGGCTAGTTATCAAACACTCTATGAGTATCGATACCTAAAACGACCACTGGAACTAATGCCCTCATTGGCTGCTGATTGGCCGGTGTTAAGCGACGGTGGAAAAACCGTAGAAATAACGCTGCTCAATAACGCCAGATTTTCCGATGACCCGGTGTTCGACCAAGGTAAGGGTAGGGTGGTCACCGCTGATGACGTCGCGTATTCCTTGCTGCGTCATTTTGATCCGTCGACCAAAGCGCGAGGAAGTTCGGTTTGGCGAGATGTAATTGTCGGTATTAATGATTGGTCCGGAGATTACCAACAGTTGCCGTTAGGCATTGAGGTCGTAGATGAGCAGACGATTCGTTTTCGTTTGACATCGCCATCGCCCATGTTTTTGCACAAATTGACTACTGACCATGCGGCCATTGTTCCCAGGGAGGCGGAGCAGGCTTACGGCGAACAGTTAGGGCAGCGCTCAGTAGGATCTGGCCCCTATCAATTAGTGTCTTTGAATTCACAGCAAGCGGTTTTGACGCGCAATCCAAACTATCACGACCGCAGATTCAATCTTATTGAGCACGGGTTCGACGAGAAGCGCGATGGGGCGGACTATCGTTTGCTGGAAGGGCAGCGATTACCAATCTCAGACCGCATTGAGGTCAATTTTATAAAATCCACCACCAGCCGCTGGGTTGCTTTTGATAACGGCGATCTTGATGTGATTCCGATTAACAATCGCTTTCTGAACGAAAGCACGAGTGCCGAAAAGCCGTTTGAGCTTTCGCCAGAAATGTCTCGTCGGTCAAGGTTGGTTCTCGGTGATCAAACGCAGCTATCGCTGATGCGAGTGCGTATGGATGATGCTGATGTGGGTGTGGTATCTGACCCGGAAAAGAACCAACGTAATCACAAGCTGCGCTGCGCAATTCGAGATGCTCTTGATCCTAATGAGCGAAATCGATTGTTTTTTGCTAACCGGGCTTTGGCAATGAAAGGGGTCATTGTTCCTACGCTACCTGAGTTTTCCCCAGTCGATTATGTTCTCTCACCGTGGCCAACGTCCGATGGCGTGTTTGAATCTCTGGCATTAGAAGGGGACCTGCCTGAAATTCGGTTTGGCTACAGACAGTCAACGAACAATGCCAATAATTTTACGATGTTGGTAAACCAGCTTACGGCCGCCGGGTATCCTCGAGAGCTTGTTAAGCCGGCGACTTACGCTTCGTTCGGCGATTTCATCAACGCGACCCACGAAGGGAAACACCAGATATCGACAGTTGGCTGGACGTTATCGTATCCCGATGTGGAGAATATTTTGCAGTTGTTTTACGGTCCCAACCGCTCACCAGGAGCCAACCTGGGCAACTACCAAAATGATCGCTATGACAAACTTTTTGAACAAGTTGCAATGCTGTCACCCTCTGCGGAGCGTTCCCGATTGGTCAAACAGATGAATGATCTGTTATGGGATGACTGTGCGTTTTTTTCTAGCCTTAGCCCTGCGATGCCAATGCTAGTTCAACCTGATCTAATCGGAAAACCTGACCGGTCCGCAACCATGAGCGGCCGCTATTTTAAATATCTGGGCAGAAAGCAGTAACGTTGAGGAATCAATTTTTTGTGCGGAAATCCGGATAAGTTTGATAGTCGTTAGCCATCCGATTGGCCGGGTCTACAACAGAATCTGAGAGGTTTCTTGGCAGGCGTGGAGGCAGCTCGGTTGTGGGTACATTGGCGAACCACACCGTTTCCATTAGCGGCGTTCCATCATCCATCAGTTCACCGCTTTCCACCGGGACGTTCAACTGGATCATCACATCAGGAAGCTTGTCGCCAGTAAAATTTCCAACCATTACCAGCGCCCGGTCTCTTAGTTCAAAGTCAATCGTCGCGACGAGTTCTTCAACTTTGGCTATTGCCACATCAGTTTGATCCTGGTGGTATTTCGACTGCGCCGGCATCAATGATGCCATGGTCCTAGGGAATTCATAAGAACCATTAACCTGCACCAAAAACCCACGCCCCTCTGGAAAAACAAACGTCTCCAACACGGTGTACTTTTGATCCAGCTCTTCATCGGTTGGTTGGTTGGGGTAGTCGTTGAAAATTTCGTTGCTGTCCGCCGAAAAACAAATTGAGGCGATATACAATGCTACTGAAAAAATGTCTGCCATCTTTATATCCAATTAGAAAGTGTTAACAGCGTGCTTGGGACTCAATCGCACCAGGTGTTAGACTCTTCGCCGGAGATATCCGGCTTATACTCGACTGGATCAACGTTTTCATTGTGCATTTCGAAATAGTAGAAACCTAGGCCCGCTTGTAAAATTTCGTCTGCGCTCGAAGTTTTATCTTCCAACAATTTCATTGTTGGAATGATCTTGTTCTTGATGAAACGCCGCTGAATATTCCTCAGTTCATATCTAAATTTCGCGATATCGATTTCTGCGATATTTCTTACTTGAATTGTTCCTTGATTGTGCCGTTGGGTAGGAGGTAGGTGGGACCACGCCACATTCTGTTGAACAGTCGTTGCAAGCGCCTTAATCCCGTCGCATCCCGTCTCGAACGAATCGATAGCATTTTTGCTTGATGGCACGTAAAACGTTTTTTCCAGCTTTATTGCTTTTTTGCCGGCGACCCTAGTTTGGGAGATGCAACCAGATTTTAGTAACGCTTCAACAACTGGCCCGTAACTGATGTTGCCAATGGTTTTTCTTACTAAAGTCTCAAAGTTACTTGTACCGTACTTGCCCTGCAGTTGAAGCAGTTTCGGTAGCCCATTTTCATCTTGCCAGTCTGGTTCAGTAGACCATATTCCAAGTAGCCGGCTTAGATCGGATAACCCGCTTGTTCTAATAGCAGTGTGGGCGTTTGGGGTCTCTCTTACGGATTTTGCGCTAAGCCCCGTTTTGAGGGAAATAACTGACGCTGGAACGTTTTCTGAATCGAGTTCTTTTGCAGCAGCCTTTCTTGCTGCTTCGACAAATAATGCCCGAAGAGCCAGTTCCATCTTCGGATAAGTTACTTCGAATTCGCAAACCATCGACTCAACAAGTGGACGAATAGATTTGAGAAAAGCGTCAACTATCCTGCTGTCAGAATTCGCATTATTCTCTGTCATGGAAAAATATTATCACAATACAATAAATAAATTACAATTAAATTTTAAAGGATTTATTGGTAATTTTGCACCGTTGGGCGGAAGGTCTGGATATGATTAACTCCGACTGTCGAGAGTGATTTTAGGGATCCAATGGGTAACAAGACCTTATTGATAGCTGCGATCTGTTTGTTTTGCAGCGCTTGCGAACAAGAAAAAGATCTAATATCTAGCCAAAAATCGAAAGAGAAAACTCTTCGAGTGGCTTTCGATGGTGCACCGAGGTCGCTAGATCCGAGCTCAGCGAGTTCTGTTTACGCTGTAGGCATAGTGTTAGCTACTTATGAAACTTTGTTCGAATATCGGTACGGGGATGGCCCACTTATCCTGGACTTAGGCTTAGCATCGGATTGGCCAATTATTTCTGACGATGGGAAAGAGGTTACTATCACTATCCAATCTAACAGCGCATTTTCGGATAACGAGTTGTTTGAAGGTGGGGTTGGACGGAAAGTAAACGCTGGTGATATTGCGTTCACCATACTCAGGCACTTTGACGTCAAGACAAAATCTCAAGCTAGATATTTGTGGAGAGATTTGATTGTTGGAATAGAAGACTGGTCAGGCGACTACGACGCTCTACCCACCGGAATTCAAATTCTGGATGATCGTACGATTAAGTTCCGTTTAACTCGAGAGTCTCCGCAGTTTTTGCATACTCTGTCCACAGCTTTTTCTGCGATCTTGCCAAAGGAGCTAGCGTATTCATCTAAACCAGATCTAAAAAATTCAACTATCGGGTCGGGGCCGTTTAGATTGGTGTCTATTGACTCAGCGAGAGCTGTATTGGAAAGAAACGTAAACCATCGAAAATACGTTTCTCCCGAAAGTGAATGGTCATTTCAGGATCAAACGGCCAATGCATCAAACGAACCTCGTCGGGATGACGCTCCGTTTGTTGATAAAGTTACGATAGAGTTTATCAATGATCCAACTGCCCGCTGGGTATCCTTCGAAAATCGTGATGTTCATATCGCCATTATTTCGGATGACTTTTTAGATCCAATGTTACGAAGTCATAAGCCGGTCCAGTTAAAGAAAGAGTTTTCAGAGCAGTATGCGGTTTACCCTTATTTTTCTAGCGAGGCTATATTCTATCGAATACGGATGGACGACCCTTCAATAGGAATTCACGTTGAACCTACACGTAACAGCAGAAATCGTCGGCTGAGGTGTGCAATACGCTACTCGATAGATTGGTCGAAAAGAAATCAGTTTTTTTACGGAGGAGATGCGCACCTTTATTCTGGAATCGTACCACCGTCACTTCCTGAATTTGACTCTTCTCGGAGTTTTGAAGCTGACGGATTGTTGTTGAAAGCCAGGGATATATTTTCATCACTTAAAAGTGAATATGACCTTCCAGTAATTACTTACGGGCACACGACATCAGTGCAAGCTGTACAAAATTTCGAATTTTTTCGAAGTTCGCTTGTCGCCGCTGGTTACCCGAAAGATAAAGTTAAAGGAGTTCAATACGCGACTTTTGGTGATTTCATTAACGGTTCAAATAATGGGTCTCACCAAATAACGTTAACATCTTGGGGGTTGGATTTCGGTGATACAGAAAACATCTTGCAGCTCTTCTATGGCCCCAATCGGTCCCCTGGTGCAAATTTTTCGAATTTTGAAAATGAGAAATATGATGCGCTATATGACCAAATGAAAGTCATGACACCATCGAAACACCGCTCGGCTATCGTAAGTGAAATGAATGATATTTTGGATAACGAATGCGTATATTCGGGATCAGCGACACGGGAGCGGGTGATAATCACACATAAGGATATCGCAGGTATCCCGAACCATGATGCAACGAAAATTGGGAGATACTTTAAGTATATTTCAATGAATTAAAAAACCCGCCGAAAGGCCCGAAGACCAAACGGCGGGAGTGGGGTCAACCAAATCTATCTAGCTAGGGATAATGGTCGCGGCACCTTTGGTTGCGCGACCCGTGGGGCCGATAGTTTTTGGTATCAGAAATCTGTATTTTCCTTACTGGTTCGAATCTCCGCGAGTTCGAGCGCTCGGTGACTGCTGAAATCGAATACATGCTCGACAGTTTCGCCTTTTCTATTGATGGTGAGCATTCCATATACTTCATTGTTTGATACGAAAATTTCTAGGCTTGTGCCTTCGATTTTGGTCTTACCTTCGCCTGTACCGCTAATCGCGACTTTGCTTTCTCCAGTGCCACTAATGGCCACCTTGTTTTCGCCGGTGCCGCTGATCGCAACTTTATCTTCGCCAGTCCCGCTAATTGCGACCTTGCGATATGCGTCCGCGGACAGCATCCGGATAGAGGAGAATCCATCGTCAATTCGGCTCGCACCCAACATTAAATTGCCATTGCTGCGATCTTCCCAAGTCGCAACTACCTCTTGTTTGTTCTCGGAAATTGACAAGATAAGGCCATCTGCTTGATATACAGTCCTCGCGCTCGCGGTGAACGGAGAAACAACTAACAAGGCTAGTATCGCTAGTGTTACTGACCCAGTTCCGTTACGAACGACTGACAACCTTGCCGACGCCCTTTCTAATAAATTTTTCATTTTTGCCTCCAAGTCACGTACCCGAGCTTTCCGCTTCTTTTGTACAAATGACGTCTGTGTGTTTGTTCTAGTTAAATTTTGTTCTTTGTTCTTTGTTATTTGCCGGTGCCGTTGCTATGAACAACTTCTCCGGTTGCGATTGACCCAGTGCCTGATTTGACTATTTTTCCCGTTCCGCCAAATGTGATATTTCCCATTTTCGTGCTCTCCGTCAGTTATCAATTACTTCCGTTAAAAAATTTGATTTTCTATGCGCTTAGAGTTTCGTACCGTCCCCAGCCGCGATCTTCGAAATAGTAATATCCAATACCAGCATGGATGCTCTCGTCTGTTTCCGGTCCGTCTTCGAAGGTTTCTAGAGGCGCGATGCAATCATCAGCTTGACTTCGCAGCAGCTCCTTCATCGCCTTTCTAAGTGCCGGAAGTTGATCGGGTCTAACACACCTTAAATACCGCTCTTGTTGAAAAAAGTTATTTTTAGGTGCGAGATCTGGGTTTTCCAAATTGAATATGAATGTCTGCAGAAGATGTCGTATTGATTGGGCCGAAGCCATCAAAAGCTGATCCGTCTGACCGTCAACTGGGATAAACGATTCCTTTTTCATCTTCAGACATCGCTTTCCGTTTTGACGAACGAAAGTAACGCAACCGGCGTCAATAAGAGAGTCAACTACCTGTCCATAAGCAATGTTATCGACATGCTTCCGAACAAGTGTCTGAAGTGTTCGAGAATTATATTTACCTGATGTAGGCAGCAACATTGGGTTGCCATCATCGTCTTGCCACATTGGGTCATTGGCCCAAATATCTAGTACCTTTGACTCCGGGCAGACTTCAGATGTATCCACATAACCTGGGGGCCGGTCTCTTTCCACAAGTTCGTCGAAGGTCTGGCGACACAGATGGGGACTGATTCCCGTAAAGTACGCTAGGGTACCCATTGAGGGTTCATTTTTTGGATCTTGTTTTGCAGCTTCTTCAAGCGCTATGTCGATAAACAGGCTCTTTATGACACGGTCCATTGCTGGATAGGTCACTCGAAAAGTAAGCATGAAAAGCTTAATTACCGGCCTTAAAATCTGTTCCAGCAAAAGCATGGTCGCTGATGCATCTTGACGGACAGATTGATGTGGGGTCTGAATAATTTGTGATTCCATTGTCCTGGTCCTCTGGAGTTAAGCGGTCAACTCTCGGAGAGCAAATGCCATATGCTTCCTGTCCTCGTTGACCCCCCAGTCGACGAGTTGTGGCTTGCCTTGTATATAACCCTGGTAAAACTCAGCCCCGAATCGTTCAATTAGATTCAGGTCTTCGTTGTTTTCTATACCCTCAAGTACCACGGGTACGTTGACGCTGTCGGCAAAGTCGATAACGCTTTGCACAGCGTTGAATTGTCGCTCTGAGTTCTTGGCCGCGATAACGGCTGAGCGGTCAATTTTAAGAAAATCAATCAATGTTTCGGGTGCCAGTAGGCTGACGTGGACGTGGCCACTGCCAATGTCGTCCAGTGCAATTTGCGCACCCATGGAGCGCATCGTCTTGCAGAAGTGGATTGCTGCTCGAAGATTTTGTACAGGGGTGTGTTCGACGACTTCGAAACACAACTGCTCGGGATTGATGTCTGCTTCGAGTACGATCGCTTCGACCTGACGAGTGAAGTCAGGATCAGAGATCGAATCGGCAAAAACGTTGATCGAAAGTTTGCAGATATGGTCTGCGTTGTTTTGCACTTCTACCCAGTGACAGGCACTGCGGACCACCGACAGATCAAATTCGCTCATCCACTCAAGTGACTGTACTGCGCTGATCAATTCGTCGGTGCCGATATCCCTGGGCCGGACCAACCACTCAAACCAAGGGGGGCTTACGGGCCCATTGGTTGACACAATTTCCTGAACCGCGAAATCCGTTTCCAACTCCCCGGCAGTATTCAACATCCACGCAAGTGTTTGTTTTTCCTGCCTGATTTTGTGCGCTCCTAGATGCACGGGTGGGTCCTCGGTGTGTCTGGGGATTAATTTATACAGACCTTCACAAAACGGTGCAAGTCTTTTTTTGAAAAAAATTTGTGAAACACATGTGAAATTATTGGTTGCAAGTGCAACAACTTGTCGGTGATAGCCTGTCTAAAATTTCTTAGCTATTGGGGATTCTTGCGAGCCGACGCGATATTTGTGCGGGGTATGGGTCAATTTGAAACCCTTCTCGTGTGTCATTGTGAGTCTGGGATAAAGTGTGGGGTATGAGAAGGATGCCGACAGTGGGCGCGCCAGGAGCGGGCGCCCTGATCGAAAGGTCATTTAAGCGCCGAGCCCTTGGTCAGGCCGATCTCGCAGGAATATTGGGTGCTGCATTGCAGGCGTTGCGCGAAGAGGGCTATGTTGCCGCCTCAGTTGAGCGCATACGGCAACAGGCGAGTGACCGGTTAACCTCCAGCTTGGCGGATTGGTCAATCCAGGCTTTGGTTGATACTGGCCTAGTTGCGCAGTCGTGCAGTGATAGCCGTCCTTTGGTGTTGGATCAAGATTTGTTGTATTTCGCCGCTGATTGGCGAATGGAAGTGGATCTGGCGACAAAAATGGCTTTGCTGGCAAGTACGCCTGCCAGTAAAGCGGAGCGGGCGTTGAAGGGCCATGAGGCCTTAGGTGAAGACCAGCGCAGGGCCCTGAAACACGCACTTAGCCACCGACTAACTGTAGTGTCAGGAGGCCCTGGTACTGGCAAAACGACACTGGTTGGACACCTGATCCGAGCCTGGTTGGCAGAGGGGGGCGATCCATCGCGGCTGTTGATCGCCGCCCCAACTGGGCGCGCGGCGGCCAGGTTATCTGCTGCGGTGGCGGCCAATGTTGAACAATCCTTGCCGCCGGCCACTACTGTTCACCGTACGTTGGGGTGGAGCCCTTCTCAGGTTCGCTTCCTGTTTGATGAACAGCGACCCATGGATGCCCAGCTGGTTATCGTTGATGAAGTGTCGATGGCCGATTTGGGTTTGATGCATGCATTGTTCGCGGCACTAGCTACAGACGCTCAGGTGGTGTTGTTGGGCGATAAAGATCAGCTGGTGTCCGTACAGCCCGGGAGCGTGATGGCGGATCTGTGTATGGGTTTGGGGGCTTCCAAGGCGCACCATTGCGTGCAAACGTTGGCGGAGAATTTCCGATATTCAAAACATTCCGGCATCGGGCGGGCGGCCAATGCTATCCAGCTCGGCGACAGTGATGGGCTTTTTGATGTTCTTGCCCAAGGCGGCGATGTGGAGCAGCGAGCCATGCTGACGGGGCTTGACCCAATCTGTGCCGATTGGCTGCATTTTGATCATGGGGCGCCGGCCAGTGAAATTTGGCAGCAGCTTTTGTCCAAACGCCTGCTGTGCGCCCATCGTTCTGGTGTTGCCGGTGTGAATCGCGTGAACGCTATGGTTTTTCGATGGCTCCATCGCAAAGGTCACTTGGCCGGCCGATACGTTGATCATCAACAATCGTTCCCTGGTCGGCTGTTCTCGTTACAAGGCAACCATTACGACGCCGGTTTCTTTAATGGCGATCAAGGATTTATTACCCAGCGAGACGGCGAACTCAAGGCTTGGGTGGAGTCTTCTGACCAAACTTTGAAATCGTTATCGCCCTCCAGGCTACCTCCCGTTGAGTCGGCTTTTGCCATGACGGTCCACCGAGCGCAGGGGTCGGAGTTTGGCGAAGTGCATTGTGTGTTACCCGACAGCCGGTCGCCGCTACTTACCCGGGAACTGCTTTACACAGCAATCACCCGAGCCAGGCAACGAGTCGTTATCTACGCTGAAAAGGCCGCTTTAGAAAAAGCGATCACGACACCGGCCAGCCGGGGCTCAGGGCTGGCGGCCCGTTTGCAGGCGCTTTGTTGAATCCCGTTTTGGCGAGCGTTCACAGCCGCCAACTCTGACAAATGTCATTTCAGACGGGTGATGATCGGAACTGGTGGAGCGGGGCCTAGACGGACCACACTAGCAGTCAATCAATACCTTTGCGGATTATCTATGTCCAAAAGCACCATTGTTGAGTTGACTAATGTCACTAAGCGGTACGGGGAAATCGATGCGGTTGTCGACCTCAGTCTGGCATTAAACGCCGGCGAGGTGACCGCGATGCTCGGTCCCAACGGCGCGGGTAAAACCTCCAGTGTCCATTTGATGATGGGGCTTCTGAAGCCGACTTCTGGTGCAATATCTGTCTTAGGCCACACCCCAGGGGCGCGCGCGGCGCGTCAGCGTTGCGGCGCCATGCTGCAGATATCTGGGTTGCCTGATACGTTAAAAGTCAAAGAGTTACTGCACCTTTTTGAGAGTTATTATCCAAAAAACCTTGGCCGCGACACAGTGGTCGAGATGTCGGGTATTGAGGCATTGCTGGACCGCCGATTTAGCAATCTTTCCGGTGGGGAAAAACAGCGCGTCATGTTTGCATTGAGTATCTGCGGAGACCCCGAGCTGCTGTTTTTGGACGAGCCCACTGTAGGGATGGACGTCACTTCGCGTCATCGTTTCTGGGAGGCTATCCGGGAGCTGGCAGGCAGCGGCCGAGCCGTGGTCTTAACCACACACTATTTGGAAGAGGCCGATGCGCTGGCCGATCGAGTTGTGGTGATCAATCACGGCCAATTGGTAGCTGATGGAACTCCGGAAAAAATCAAATCGGCGGTTCCCAGTGGTCGAGTTCGCTGCCGCACGACGATGGAAAAGTCTGCGGTTCTTCAGATGGCAGGGGTGGGGCATGTGGGTAGAGAAGGCGGGCTGTTGACCATTGCTACCAGTGAGCCGGAGGCGCTGGTTCGCCAGCTGCTGGCGGCCGACGACGGTTTAACAGAGCTTGAGGTGTCTAAAGCCGATCTCGCCCAAGCATTCTTGCACCTTACCAGCGGCACAACCGATACCCAGGAGACAACGCGATGAGTGGATCCAACGTCTATTTATTGGAATGGCGCTACGAGTTTATTCGTCTGCTGCGCAGCCCTGGGTTTTCCATCCCGTCGTTGGTGTTCCCCGGGGCGTTTTACGTCTTATTTGCTCTCGTGCTGAGCATGGGTGGGTCCAGTAGCAACATGGCCACCTACCTGCTGGCGAGCTATGGCGTTTTCGGCGTCATGGCACCTGGTCTGTTCGGCTTTGGTGTTGGGATCGCCATTGAGCGCAGTCAGGGGTTAATGTTGTTGAAATTTGCATCACCCATGCCCCATAGCGCCTATTTTTTGTCCAAGATATTAATGACCATGACCTTTGGGCTGGCGATCATTGCCAGTTTATTTTTCTTGGCTTTGGTATTTGGCGGCGTCAGCATGAGCCTGGCAACTGGGCTTAAGCTAGCGTTGATATTGCTCCTAGGTTCTATCCCGTTCTGCGCGATGGGGCTGATGATTGGGGCCTGGGTCAATGGCCAGGCGGCGCCGCCGATCGTCAATCTCATTTATCTGCCGATGGCTGCCTTATCGGGGCTTTGGTTTCCGTTACAAATTATGCCCCAGGCGCTGCAATCGTTTGCTTGGGTGTTGCCGCCGTTCCACCTCAACCAATTGGCGACGAAAACCCTTAATATGGACGCAGGTCACCCGGCGTGGATCCATATTGCAGTGCTGCTTGGGTTTACCTCGGTGTTTATCTGGGTCGCAGCCATTGGTCTGCGTCGCGAAAAGGCATTGTCGACTTCAGAAACATCATAATAAACATTGGTTTAGAGAATGAATGTAATCATATATCTACGTCGACGAT
>CAZLJY010000036.1:0-30423 GCA_964559945.1 uncultured Gammaproteobacteria bacterium
CTGCAGCAGCGCGCCCGCGCCCTAAGCTCTCTGCATCGCTACGACGCTGCCATCGCCGATTACCAAACATTACTCACCCATGTTGGAAAACGGGTGCCTGAGAAGTCCGTCTGGGCGGCAAGCATTTATGCAAATTTCGGCTCCTGTTTAGTGGCCGCAGGCCAAGTGTCAAATTCGCTGGATTTCTTAGATAGAGCACTGGCAATACTGCCGCCAGATGATCTTAACGATGAATCTCGTGCTTTGACCCTAAATGCATTAATGATGCAGGCCGCCGCACGATCCCGTCTAGGACAACACGATGGCGCTAAGGCAAGCAGCTCTCGACAGATCGAGCTGGCGTTGAGCTGGTACGGTGATTCCCATATTGAATATGTCAGGGCGTTGGGTCAGGCGGTGATAGTGGGCAATTCTGACTCTCGCCAGCAGAATTTAGAACTGGCAGAGCAAGCTTACCGCGCCTCGGTTCGTGTGCTTGGGCTCGAACATTCAGAAACGCGGTCAATGCACAACAATTTTGCTCTTAGCCTTGCAGGTCAGGAAAGAAACGAGGAGGCAGTGGCGGAATTCAAACGCTTAATTGCTGTGGAAAAAAACATCAACATGTTCCACGGTGACCCACACCAAAATCTAGCAGCTACACTGCGTAGCATGGATAGACTGGAAGAAGCCTGGGGTTACACCCACCTTGCGAAACAGTTTTACCAACAAGATCTAGGGCCAACGCACTGGCGTGTGGCCATGCCTTTGATGACCCAGGCGGATATGGCACTGACCCAGGAACAACCAAAACTGGCGTTTGATCGAGCACTTGAAGCGATCAACATTCTGGACCCACAGCTGGGCGCCCAGCACTACGCGGCGCGGGTCGCTCGAAGCATGGCAATGGCAGCAAAAACAGCGCTTGGGCAATGCACACCAAAAACCGTATTTCTCGCCGCCGATAGCTTGACTCAAACCGCAGCGGAACTTGCCGAGAAAGAGCGAAAATCGCTGTTAGCCCATCTAGAGCGGGGGCGTCCAGCGACACCATGTTGATTAACCCAGACCGATTGCTTGCAGTGTTTGATGAGGTGGCGTTGGAAAAGACCGGCTCCAAAGCCCAACGCCAGGCATTGGTGTATCAAGACCTAAAGGTGATTGCTCGACGGGTCAGCGGCAAGATCAAACCCGGTGACACCCTGGCAACCACCGCGCTGCTTCACGAGGCGTGGAGCCGGTTGGCAGGGGCGGACCTATCGGAGATCAATCAACGACGACAATTTCTGGCTCTGGCTGCCACTGTGATGCACCGAGTGGCCGTGGACCACGTTCGGGAGCGGGTTAGCCAAAAACGGGGTGGAAAGGTGATTAAAGTCTCGTTGGACGACGCCTGGCAACTGGCAGACGACGGCGAACCCGATGAGTTGGTGCTACAGCTTCATAGCGCGCTCACGGAACTTGCCACCTTCGCACCGGAACTGGCGGAACTGGCAGAGCAGCTGTTTTTTGTTGGGCTGAGCCAAAAAGACGTGGCAGAAATTCGCAGCGTTTCAGAAATCACGGTCCGTCGAGACTGGCGAAAAGCCCGAGCGTGGTTATACCGTCACCTAGACAACCCTGCGGAACCTGAGAAAAACCCGGATTAAGGCGGTCGCTTATTCTGAATTAACCACAACAGGGACGATGTTTCGACCCCAAGTCCAGGCGTATACGCGCCCTGCAGGCTGCTATCATGTCTAACGGGATCAAGGTAAAGGCCAACCCATGTCACAACGCCCAGTAGGCGGCGGCGCGCGCAAGGTGCTTTACACCCTGAAGACCGTGCGTCGAATGGGAATCAGCCGCGCCACCAAAGCGCTGCGCTCCAACAACGCCTGTAAGGCCTGTGGCTATGGGATGGGCGGTCAGCGCGGCGGCATGACTAACGAGCAGGGAGAATTCCCCGCGGTTTGCAACAAAAGTGTTCAAGCCCAATCCACCGATGTACAGCCCGCCATACCGACAGAAATTTTCCAGCGCCATACGCTGGCTGAATTGCGAGAACTGAGCGCCAAAGAACTTGAGCACCTAGGACGCCTAGGTGATCCCATCTACAAACCTGCAGGCGCTGATCATTACCAAACCATAGACTGGGATGCCGCATTGACCTTGGCCGCCGAGCGCATGGCTGCTTGCCGACCGGAACGTAGCTTTTTTTATGCGTCGGGGCGCTCCTCCAATGAGGCGGGCTTTCTATTTCAATTGTTTGCCCGGGCCTATGGCACCAATAACGTCACCAACTGCTCCTATTATTGCCATCAAGCAACCGGTGTGGCGTTGGAATCCACCATTGGAACCGGCACAGCTACCGTTGAATTGGACGACCTGGATCGCTGCGATCTAATTTTCGTGATCGGTGCCAATCCAGCATCTAATCACCCCCGCTTTATCCACAAATTAAAAGCCCTTAGAGATCGGGGCGGACATGTTGTGATGATCAACCCGGCGGTTGAACCTGGATTGGTGAAGTTTGCCTTACCCAAAAGTCCTCGTTCCTTGCTGTCCGGCGGCAGTGATATTGCCTCTCACTATTTACAACCGCGTATTGGCGGCGACATTGCTCTGATGCTGGCGCTAGCCAAATATGTTGTGAACCACGACAGCCACAACAGTGAATTTCTTGCCCGTCACACCGAAGGTGCTGACGCCTATCTATCTCAGATCCGCGGATTATCATGGGACACATTGCTTCAGCTCAGCGGGGTTTGTCGTGGGGATGTTGAGGCCGTGGGACAGATATATTCTGAATCACGTCACGCAGTATTTTCCTGGGGTATGGGTGTCACCCATCACTTACATGGTGTGGACAATATCGAGGCCATTGCCGCGCTGGCACTGTTGCGCGGCATGATCGGCCGCCCCGGCGCTGGGTTATTGCCACTGAGAGGACATTCCAATGTCCAGGGCATTGGCACCATTGGCGTAAAACCGGTATTGCCCGACCAGGTGAACGCGCAACTGGAACAAAAATTGGGTCTAAAGATCCCCAGCCAAAAGGGCATGGACACCGTTGCGGCTTTGCACGCTGCCCATGCTAGGGAAATGGACTGTGCTGTGCTGATGGGCGGCAATCTGTACGGCGCGAGCCCAAACAAAACCTGGATAGACCAGGCACTGAATCGTGTGCCGTTCAGAGTGAGCCTCACCACCACCTTAAATCAAAGCCATGTGCGCGGAATCGATGACAGCGAAATGTTGGTTTTGCCCGTTACAGCTCGAGATGAAGAATGGGAACCCACAACTCAAGAGTCGATGTTCAACTATGTGCGTCTTAGCGATGGCGGAATCTCCCGCCTGAAAAACGTCCGCCCAGAAGTGGCCATTTTGGCAGACCTTGCCCATCGAGTCCTACCCGACAGTCCCATTGATTTCAGCGCCTTCGCCCGGCACCCACATATCCGCCAAGCCATCGCTGAAGTGGTACCCGGTATGGAAATGCTAAAAGACATTGATGTTGCGAAAAAAGAATTTCATATTCGCAACCGCTTAATGCACACACCAAAATTCCACACCGCCAGCGGGAAAGCGAACCTGCCAATCGTCCAGCCCCTGGATTGTCGTTTGGCAAAAGGCCGTTTCCATTTAGCGACCATCCGCAGTGAAGGTCAATTCAACACCATGATTTACGAAGAGCATGACAGTTACCGAAACATCCCTCATCGTTGGTCGGTGTTAATGGGCGCTGCGGATTTGCAAGCCAATGATCTGGCACCCGGGGATCACATCACCCTGAAGTCAGACCACGGCGAGATGCAACAGGTACAAGTGTTCCCTTTTGAGTTGGGCCCGGGGAACCTTTTGGCATACTTTCCGGAAGCGAACTGTTTAACCGGCTTCGCCGTTGACCCCCGTAGCCAGACGCCTGCCTTTAAGTCCGTTGAAGTGTGGTTAGAGCCAGGAATCACGTAAGTGTTTTCGGTCCATAATCTCCGATTTTTCCCAGACCGCCAGGTATCACTGCTTAGTCACCATTAAGTGTGCGACAACTAGGTATCGCAAGAAATCTTCGCAACAACATTTATTCAACTTTTTAGTTGAATATTTTCGAGTTATTCGTTATTTTACCTTATGGTTGAATATCAAGCAGATCTCGACAAAGTGATCAAAGCCATTGCAGACCCGGTCCGCAGGCGCATCCTGTTTTCCCTCAAGTCCGGGCCGGCCACTGTTGGGGAATTGGCAAAACCTCACAGCATGACCTTTGCTGGCGCAGCAAAACATGTGAACGTTTTGGTTGACGCCGATTTGGTGCAGAAAAAGCGGGTGGGTCGACAACAGCTTTGTGCACTCAATGCCAAGCCAATGCGGGCAATTCAAGATTGGCTGGATTCCTATGCAGACTTTTGGAACGACCGATTAGATGCCTTGGAGACCGCGGTAGAGGAGTTTGAAAATGACCAATAATGGAACAATCGATACAAAGGGTCGTCTAGAATTTGACCGACGACTTAAGGCTACACCCGAAAGCGTTTGGCGATTTCTTGTCGAAGAGGAACTGCGTGGCCAATGGCTATGTCTAGGCAAGCTTGAGGGGTTTGAGGGTGGCAGGATTGAATTTAACTTTAATCCAGAAAACTTCGGCCAGCCTCGCCCCGCTGATTGTTCACCGGACTCACTGACGGCAAATTTTGTCGGCAAAGTTCTCCAGTTTTCTCCACCGAAAAAACTTGCTTTCACTTGGCCAGAAGCGGACGGCACAACAACCTCAACGGTAACAATAACCTTGGCAAAGGATGCCGGTGGCACTCATCTGCACCTGCTCCACGAAAAGCTCCTGCAGACCGATGACCGCATCAGTGCAGCCGCCGGATGGCATGCACACCTGGAACGACTAGAGTGTCATCTAGCCCGCCAGCTCAGCCCAAACTTTTGGCAACGGCACCAAGAACTGGATATTAATTATCGTCAGGAGTTTGAAGCCCTGGGACTGCGCAAAGCCAACCCTCGCAAATCACCTAAGTCCCCTCAAACCACAATAAAAGGAATCTCTTCGATGCCAGTTCAATGGAAAGCGGGACGAGGAAAAATGGGATTCATGAAACCTCTTCTTGGCAGCTGGATTGCCGTTGACCCAGATACCCCAATGGGGAAAGTGGTATGTGTTAGAACCTATGAAACGGTACTGGATGGGAAATACATACAGCTTAACGCTCAGTGGGACATTGGAGAGGGCAAGAAAACTTACCAAGAGATGGCGTATTACGGTTTATCAAAAGATAAAGTGCCAACATTTTGGTCGTTTACCAGTGATGGGGGTCAATCCATTGGCAGCTATGCAAATGTAGAGGACATGCATGCTGAGGCCAAAGGCTTTGAAGCACAAATGCCCTCAGGCCTGGCTCGGTTCGGCTTCTGGCCAACGCAGTCAGGTATGGTATGGGCGGCTGAGGCGAAAACCCAGAAGGGTTGGAAATCAATGATCCATCACAAGTGCCAGCGGGTTGACTAAGACATCTGGCACCAACGTAATTTAGTAAACCACCACTAAACAAAAATGGTCCGAGCCAAGCATATTGGCGCATCTATTACCGCAAGAAAATCTTCAGCTAATTGCCTAGTCTCGCTGGCATTGACTGCACACAACGCGAGAAAACCTTCAACCAAAACGCTGGTAATTACTCATCG
This sequence comes from uncultured Gammaproteobacteria bacterium, assembly GCA_964559945.1. Classification (GTDB taxonomy): domain Bacteria; phylum Pseudomonadota; class Gammaproteobacteria; order Xanthomonadales; family SZUA-38; genus JANQOZ01. The sequence goes on from CAZLJY010000036.1 coordinate 5,647, forward strand.
ATCCGCGTTCGAACTTGCAAGTTTTCAATCAACAATTTAGCCACCTTCTCAGGAAACTCTGGGTCGCTGACCATTAGGTTCATCTCAATATTGCCGTTGGGATTGGCGATTCGATAACCTCGACTGCTATGACTGGGCCCTTCGAGCTCATCGCGATTGATCCAGTACACGTTTTCTCCGAAGTCGTTGGCAGGCTCATAGTTGTCGCGACCCAGCATTTGTTCAGTGAGGATGTCACCACTGAATTGTAGACCCAAGGTTACTCGATATCGCCCCTGGCGCAGAGTGCCCCGATACTCGCAAATCGACCCGCCTACATCCGGCTTTGTTCGCAAGCTCTCACCTGGCCTACCTTCCAATATAGAGGTCAGCACAGCCGGGTCGAATACACAGGGGTTCAAACTTGGACCCTGGCTGGATACCGCTGGCTCGGGCGCTGCAATCGAACCTGGCTCGCTATCAGCGATTTTCTGACCCAGTTGGCGCATTTGATCTACTGACGTTCTGAGACCTACCACCAAGATCAGGATTCGCTCCTGCCCGAGGTCAAAGCCCATTCCAAACAAGCGCGGGTTTGCTTTGTCCCAGGTAGGATCTTTGAGCAGCATTGTATTGGCGCCCGGCCCATCAATTGATTCCAACACTGGCGCCGTATCCATGTTGTATTGAACCTGGCTAAGTGCTTTCGCTGAGACCAACGGCGTTCGTTGAATAGTTAGTGAAAACCCCGCATTAACTGACCATTGGCAAACTCCATCGGCGACTCGGCGGCGTTGCAGAGTTTTTCCGGCAACAATGCCATCCACCGATGCCCGCGCATCCGCATCTGATAACCAAGGGCAAATTGGCGTGGCCGCAACAGCCACAACTCGGGAAGAGTAGGCAGTTGAGAGATCAATGGGCGAGGTCGCCAGCGTGCTATTGGACCCATCCCTGTTGCCCGCTGCTGGTGGTACTTGCACGGGTTGACCAGTTGGCGAGCTGCTGCTGGGCGTTGGTGCCGTGCTCTCATCGTCACAGCCACTAGCACACAAGAGAAGGAAAACGAACAAGGTGCGACACACCCAAGCACTGGAGTTGTTTAATGAATTCATCTTCTTTGTTCCTATGAGTCTGCGTTTCCCACGAAGCTGAGCAGTTAAGCTGCGCCGGCCCTAGGGTGGGGCGGGCTGGCCATCGTGGCACCTGGAATTGGTTACAACGCCCCGCGTAGCCCACCAATCTCTCAGTTTATCCTACCCACCAGGTTTTGTTTGTTAGGCTGAAAACATGCAGCTTACCGAGCCCGGTTTTGGTATGCTGCGCGCGGTCCGCAGCGTGATCGCGGGCCTCACGTAGGTTAGCTTTTGCCCCGATTAAGATGATCCTTAACTGGGGTTGCACCCATTTTTTTCTTCATACCCGGTACAAGCCTTTGATTTCTGCTGCAAATTTATCGATTCAATTCGGTGCTAAACCCCTGTTCGAGAACGTCTCGGTCACTTTTGATAATGGCCACCGGTACGGCTTAATTGGCGCCAATGGCTGTGGCAAGTCCACATTGATGAAAATTCTGGCGGGCACCCAGGAGCCCTCATCGGGTAATGTTTCCACGGATCCAAATTTGCGCATGGGAATCCTAAAGCAGGACCAATTCGCCTATGAAGATTGTCGAGTGTTAGATGTGGTCATGATGGGTTACGAGCGTCTTTGGGAGGTTTCTCAGGAACGGGACCGCATCTACTCGCTGGCTGAGATGAGCGACGAAGAAGGCATGCTGGTTGCTGATCTGGAAGTGGAATTTGCCGAAATGGATGGCTACTCGGCAGAGGCTAGAGCGGGAGAATTGCTGGAAGGTATTGGCATCCCCATTGAGCAACACGAAGGCCCAATGAGCGACATCGCGCCCGGTTGGAAATTGCGTATATTGCTGGCCCAAGCCCTGTTTTTCAGCCCCGATATCCTGCTACTGGATGAACCTACCAACAACCTGGACCTCAATGCCATCCGCTGGCTAGAAGAATTCCTAGACACCAGTCAAGCCACCATGGTGATCATCTCTCACGACCGCCATTTTTTGAATACTGTGTGCACTCACATGGCGGATTTGGATTACGGAAAGCTCAAAGTTTTTCCAGGCAACTACGATGAATACATGACCGCTGCCACCCAGGCTCGGGAAACCATCTATGCCGAAAATGCCAAAAAGAAAGTCAAGATGGCGGAACTCCAAGCCTTTGTCAGCCGCTTTTCAGCCAACGCATCTAAAGCACGCCAGGCCACCTCAAGAGCCAAGCAGTTGGAGAAGATTCAGCTAGAAGAAATCACGCCGTCTAGCCGAGTCAGCCCTTTTATTCGATTTGAGCAGGAAAAACCACTGCGCCGGTTGGCGTTGGAAGCCAACAAACTGACCAAAGGGTTTGAAGAAGGCCCGCTATTTGAAGACCTGAGCTTGCAGATTGAAGCCGGCTCTCGGGTTGCGGTGATAGGGCCCAACGGGATCGGCAAGACAACCCTGGTGCGTTGTTTGATCAACGATGTACCGCTGGACGAAGGTGAAGTGAAGTGGGCTGAAAAAGCGGAGCTAGGTTACTTTGCTCAGGACAATGCGCCGTCCTTTGAAGAAGAGCTTTCGTTGTTTGAATGGATGGAGCAGTGGCGACCCAAAGGCGCCGACGAACAACTGCTGCGGGCTACGCTAGGGCGCATGCTGTTTTCCAAGGACGAAAGCGAAAAATCGGTGAAAGTGGTATCCGGTGGTGAACAACGTCGCCTCATGTTTGGAAAACTCATTTTGCAAAAACCCAATGTGATGGTGATGGACGAACCCACCAACCACCTAGACATGGAGTCCATTGAAGCCCTCAACTTAGCCCTGGAAAATTACCAAGGCACATTGATTTTCATCAGTCATGATCGAGATTTCGTATCCTCGTTAGCCACTCGAATTATTGATATGACGCCCAACGGAATCGTTGACTTCAGTGGCACCTATGAGGAATACCTGCGCGAGCAACGTCGCAACCAAAACGCGCAAGTTGCCTAAGATCGACAACCCAATGCTCATTGCCCTTCAAAAGGCTTAACGCTAATGTGGTCTCCCTAGGGGAGGCCAATGGCTGAAAATCCGTACGCCACGTCTTTGGTGGCCAACATATCAGAAGCTACTGATACACCAGTGTCCATAGAGTTCACCGGTAACACCGCTGTGTACTTTCGCATTTGGGTCGTCAACCTGTGTCTTACCTTACTCACGCTGGGGGTATTCTCGGCCTGGGCGAAGGTGCGAAAAAAGCGCTATTTCTATGCCAGCACCCGCATCGATGACACACCGATGCAATACTTGGCACAGCCACTGCCCATTTTGAAGGGGCGAATGGTCGCCACTCTAATATTCGGTATCTGGTGGTTTTCCTCCAGTTTTTATCTACCTGCCCTACCCTGGGTGCTTGGCGCTGGACTGATTGTTGCGCCTTGGATTATTACAAGTTCGGCGTCGTTCAACTCACGATACTCTGCATGGCGCAACCTAACATTGAAGTTTCACGGCAATTACCTGGGCGCAGCATTGACCATTTATTGGCTGGGACTCATTCCGCTGTTGATCTACTCTTTGATGGCGGACCCACCAGATCTCAGCAGTGCAGAAACTTCAATATTTAGCCCATGGATTTTGCAACTGATCGCCACCCTAGCGTTCGGAATCCTATTCCCTTTTTGGCTGAACCGATTGAAACGCTATATCGCCACTCACACCTCTTATGGCGGATGGCGAGTGCGATACGGTGCTCGTGGGGGCCAATTTTTCTGGGTCTACTTTGTCGCAGCACTCATCGTTTCTCTGGGTGCATTCCTCACGACGCCATTGTTTACGATGATGCCATCCCTGACCCAATCCAGCATCGGCCTCGTCGTTTTATCCATGCCCTTCTATTTCTCTTACGTCTTCGCTTTCGCCTATGTTCGAGCAAATACCACAAACGTTGTCTGGAATAACGCTAGGTTGGGGCCGGTCACTTTTCGCTCCAGTCTTGTCAGTACCGAATTATTCGCGCTGTATGTCACCAATGCATTGGGGATTATCGCCTCCGCAGGGCTTGCCATTCCTTGGGCGGTGATGCGCACGATGCGTTATCGAATCGAGCATCTTCAAGCCAGGACCGAGTCGCCGTTTGCACAGTTTGTTGGCGATGACCGATCGTCTGTACATGCCGCGGCCGCTGAAACCGGCGATTTTTTCGATTTGGACCTTTCCTTATGAGTGCGCTCAAGGGCTATTACTTTGACGGACATAGCGCCGAACGTCGCCTGGCCCAGCTAAGCCTCAGCGGAACGGAGATTCATCTACACGAAGGCGAGGAAACACACATTTTTTCCGTCACCGACCTCCTAGTGAGCCCTCGTACCGGCTCTCCCAGCCGATTCATTGCATTGTCCAACGCCGGACAGTTTCAATGCGATGATTGCATGGAGCTGGACTATCTCCCTCAGCAACACCCAACCGATGGCATCCTTGCCTGGTTTGAACAACGTTGGAATGTGGCTCTGGCGTGCGTGGTAGCCATTGCGATATTGCTAGTGCTTGGGCATCGCTACGGCTTGCCAGCGGCGGCAGAAAAGATTGCGCAACGCATCCCCATCGAGTCGGAGAAAAACCTAGGCGCCGAGGTGCTTAGCACACTCGAACAATATGCCTGGCTATCCCCTTCGGAGCTGCCGGAACAACAACAGGCAATCCTAACTCGGCGTTTCAACGAGTTTCGATCGGGCCTAATCTACGAACTCCATCTCAACCTTCAGTTTCGCTACACCTCGGTATTTGATGCCAATGCTTTCGCTCTACCAGGGGGCACCATCGTCATCACCGACCAGCTGATCGAAATGGCTGAAACCGACGATGAAGTACTGGCGATTCTGGCCCACGAAATCGGCCACATTGAACGTCGCCATATCATGCGAAGCCTGATCCAAAACTCACTGGTTGCCGTGGCTGCTACCGCCATTACTGCAGATGCCGCAACACTAACGGCTGCAGTTGCTGGCCTGCCTCTGGCTCTCGTCCAGAACGAGTATTCCCGGGAGTTTGAAACCGAAGCTGACAGCTTCTCGTTTTCCTTGTTGCGCCAGCATGGCGTCTCACCGGCGGCTTTTGCCGACATCATAGAGCGACTTCAGGCACGCAATCCCAACTCTGCAGACGCCAGCCTGACTTTCCTCAGCTCCCACCCCTTGATGCAGGACCGTATTCAAGCTGCCCGAGCAGCAGCCATGGGTGCTGAGGTGGATTCAGCCGCATCCAAGCTCACCGACGAGCAGGACAAACGGTAAAATGATCATCCACACCTAGGACCATTTACAGGGGACAATAAGAGAGAACAGGTTAGACTCAGCAATCTATTCAACGGAGTCGCCAGACATGCACCGCAGTACCCCATGCCAAGCTATCCACCCGCGCCAGGCCGTGGCCTTTTTCCTGGCGCTGATTTGCACCCTAGCCCTGCCCGCTTGGGCGGACTCCCAAGCTGGGGACAAAAACAGCAAGCCAACGGTACTCATTACCGGGGCAAACCGGGGACTGGGACTGGAATTTGCCCGCCAATACACCAACGCAGGGTGGACGGTGATCGCCACCGCTCGTAACCCGGCAAAAGCCGTCGAACTCAATGCCCTGGACGTTAAGGTCCTTCCTCTGGATGTTACCCAGCGCGACAGCATTGCAAACCTCGCATCCTCGCTAGAAGGTTTAGCGCTCGATATGTTGATCAACAATGCCGGCATATTTCCTAAGGCCAATTCCTTGGCAGAAATTGATGGGGATAACTACGAACGAACTCTGAGGGTCAATACCCTGGGCCCAGCGCTTGTCACCCAGGCATTGATCGAACATTTGCGCCGGGGGCAAATGAAGCGAATTATCAATATCACCAGTCAGTTGGCCAGCATTGAAAATAGCGGCGGAAGGTTTTACGGGTATCGGGAAAGCAAAGCCGCGTTGAATATGTTTACCAAGACATTAAGTGCCGAGCTGGGCCCCGAAGGGTTTATCGCGTTGGCCCTTCACCCAGGCTGGGTGCGCACGGACATGGGTGGCCCCACTGCCAGCCTCTCGCCCACAGAGTCGGTGACGGCAATGCGAGCGGTGATTGATAACCTCACTGCCAAGGACAACGGGACCTATCACGCATTCAACGGTGAGCAGGTTCCCTGGTAGCTCGAAGAGCACGGCCCTTACTGGTCAGGAAATACGGTGACCGGATCCCCGGTCGCCCACTTGGGGTACTTCTTCATCACCTGAGCGAGCCGATCACTCTGTAAAAATTGGTCGAGCCAGTGTTGTACCCAACGAGGCGATTCAGCATCGAAACGAGGGCGATCGACTGCCGCAAACTGTCGGATGAATGGCAGCAGGGCCATGTCGGCAACCGATGGTGAGGGGCCAAATAAATAGGCGCCGTTTCCGGCTACCTCGCCAATCGTGTGAAGAAACGCCGTCGCCTTCTTTCTCTCCTGCTCCGGGTCACTGCTATGGCGATCGGCGTATTTGGTGCGATCTAAAGCCTCTTTAAAAGGGCCATCATTTTCCGCAATTAGGCGCCAACCTTCCTCGGGCATCTCAGCCCACCTTTCCGGATCATGCTGGTCCAACGCCCACTGCATGATGTCCAGACTTTGCTCGATAGCCCTGGACCCCACAACTAGCACGGGAACGGTCGCCTTCGGTGATGCCTGCAACATTTCTTGGGGTTTGTCTTTCAGCAACACCTCGCGCAATTGCGCCTTAATCCCAGCCACCCGCAATGCCAAGCGAGCCCGGATCGCGTAAGGGCAGCGGCGAAAGGAATAAAGTATCGGAAGTTCAGCCATCAGGGAGTCCAGCTCGAGCTACTAACAGAATAACGAACCTAATCACATTTATCAGGTCTATAAGTCCAGCATAGGGGTATGTGGCCGTTTACCGCTGGTCATTGCCCTGCCAAAATAGACTTTACGAGAGTTCCAGAAAGAGTCTTCATGCACGTTTGGATTACATTACTGATAGTGACCACCGCTCTGTGGGGCTCCATTGGCTCGGCTCAAGACGCATTTGAACCGGACAATACCTTCGATCAAGCAACCTTTGACATTGAAAGCACCCATACATTTCATCAACCCCAGGATGAAGATTGGTTCGCTTTCTACCTACCTCAAGGTCAAACCCTGCGGCTGCGCCCGTCGTCGGGAATCGGCGTCAGCGGCGGCAACGTTGGCACCGGGATTGCTGGCGAAATCTATCTACGTGGTACAGACGGGCGAGCTCTATTCGAATCGGTGGTTTTTGCGCGAACCGATGATCTGGAGTTTTTTGGGTTTGGGAACTATGTGGCTCCCGTCGACGGTTTTTATTACCTGAGAGTCAGACCCTGTACTGGCCCGGTCAATCCCAATTGCACTGGATTGACCTTTCCTAGTGGCGGTGCTGAATACTTCATTACGCTGCCATCGACCGACCGGGGGTTTAGCGGCACCGGGCAATTATCCGGGACGATAACAGACGCACAAACGGGTCAACCCATCGCTCTTGCCACCGTTGCTACCTCCGGCAATAACGGCACATTCTCAAGGGGCACTGGGGATTATCGGCTGGTTGACGTCATCGGAACCTATACCGCAACCGTAACGGCGCCAGGCTACAGCCCACAAACCGTGCCTTTTGAAATTACCGAATTCAACATCACAACGGTTGACCTGGCGTTATCTCCCAACCTGTCCTTTTTCGCTGACAGCTTTGAGGCGTTTGTTCCCTGACCCCGGCACTGATTGGATCCAAGATTACGCACTTTAATGTTCTGTTCGGTTAGCCGTTAAGTCAACGGATGGCCAATTTCACGCTCTCCCAGGGCCCATTTGATGATGTTGGCAGGAGCGGGGTTTCGCTACCATGAGGGACCTACAAGGAGCCAATTATGGGACATGAAAACAACCAGTTATTCATCGGCGGAAAAAACTATTCCAGTTGGTCAATGCGTCCCTGGCTATGTCTTCGGTGGGGCAACATACCGTTCAATGAGTCACTCATTTCGCTGCTCCAGGAAGGGTATGGTCGAGGCGAAATTAAGGACGTACTGGCGGTCTCCCCTAACGGCAGAGTACCGGCCCTGCGCACCGGCGACACAACCATCTGGGACAGCTTAGCTATAGCCGAATGGGCGGCGGAGCAAAACCCTGCCTTATGGCCAGAAGATGCGCTGACCCGGGCCCATGCTCGCAGCGCCACCTGTGAGATGCATTCCGGTTTTCCCGACCTTCGCGATGACCTACCGATGAACATCGACCGTCGTTGTGAGACGGGCCCACTGAGTGAGAATACTCAACGGGACATTCGTCGCGTGCTGGGATTATGGAACGGGCTCAGAGAACAATATTCAGACCAGGGTCCCTGGCTGTTTGGGCAACGCAGCATTGCCGATGCGTTTTATGCGCCGGTGGCCTGCCGCTTTCGAACCTACGCCATTGAGGTACCTGAGCCCGCGGCGCAGTATTGCAATGCGTTGTTTTCTGACCCAGATTTCTTAGCCTGGGAAGGTGCACCCGTTGACCAGCGGTTCGAATACATCGACCGCTTTTTTACTTGAGCTCAATGGCCTGGAGCTAGCTGGTAGCGGTGGCGCAAAAACCGCGCCACCGAGTCATCGTCGTGATGCCCAATCACCTCATCGGCGCTGGCCTTAACCTGCTCAAGGGCGTTGTTTGGCGCGTACCGTTCATCGGCCACCTCAAATAAACTTAAGTCGTTGTCGCTATCGCCAAAGCAGATCACCCGCGTTACCCCAAGTGGCTGCCTGAGAACCTCAATGGCAGCTCCTTTACTCGCATCGCTGCGGTGGATGTCCAGCCAATGTAGCCCCTCACCCTCAAACGCCGGACCAGAAAACGCCAACAGATGAGGCTGATGGTCAATAACGCCTTTGATCGATTGGATCGCAGGCTGTCTTCCAATCGCGCTGATGCTGACGATATCGGCCTCAACGGGCAGTTCAGACAGCGCTTTTACCTCATAACCCCGGCCTAAAAGAAACACCCGCTTGAGCTGCTTTTCTGCATCACTTTGCAATGTGCCGCAGTAAACGTTGTGACTGTCGCGCCCCTCAACGGTGAAAACAAAAGGCGTCACCTTGTGCTTCCCGCAGGCGTTCATCGCCGGCTCGGTTTCGGCAAGGGTCAACATTTTTTGACGGGTAAACTGCTGAGCATCAGGGTCCCAAGTTAACGCCCCATTTTTGTAGACCTGCGGCAATGTAAAACCTTGGCCTGACAGGACCTGTTCGCTGGCATGCATAGTGCGCCCGGTAGCCACCGTATATGCAATGCCACGCTGGGTCAGCAGCTGAAGAGTTTCCGAGGTGTAACTGGAGATTGCGGATGCGCCATTAAGGAGCGTTCCATCAAGATCAAAAACGATGAGTTCCATGGACCTAGTATATCGTCCTACTCTCTCACGCGAACTGAAATTTGCGCGTTTTGCTTAAGAAAAACAGCGTGATTACATTAAACAACAAACCCCAGGCCCCGCTCTCGATTCCCAGTGGATTGTCGTCAGCCAGCCATCCAATGGCAGTCCCGACTCTTAGGACAAAAACGACGACCAAACCGCACACCGCTGCGCCCAATACCGCGCGACCCGCTGGAGGGTGGCGGCGCACCGCACAAATTATAGCCGGCGCGGCCTGACACAAGACCTCAAGCTTCACCACGGTGAGCTGCCAGATAGTGTGCGGTAGCTCGATGGCCAAAAGGGCCATACCGGTCATCACTAGCCAGGAAAATAGCTTTCCGGCAAAGGTCAATTGAGACTGGGAGCTAGCGGGTCGCCAACGCCGATAAATATCCTGGGTAAATAGTGACGACAACGCCAGCAGCGCCGAATCCACGGTAGACATGATTGCCGCCAACGCAGCTGACAGAAACAGTACAAAAAGCCAGCGTAGCCCTGGCACCGCTTCGATCAACTGAGCCAATAATGCCAAGGTGATGCCTTCGCTGCCCGCCCTGTCCAACCCCGGAATTACCGCTGCCCCTGTAAGCCCAATGGCCAGCACCAACGTAATGGTCAGCAAGGGCATGACCAACATCAACTGTAGGGAACGTTTCAGTGTACTGGCGTTCCTCGCAGCATAGATCCGCTGCAAAGCCTGGGGATAGACAGCCGCGCCAAAGGCCACAACAATAATAATGCTGGCATAGCCCAGCAGTGCGTTTGGTTCCAGCGCCCCCCAAAATTCTGGGCGGACAGTTTGTAGTTGGGTCAGCAAGGCGCTCGGGCCGCCAAAGTGGAGGTTAATGGCCAGGAAAAACACCAGACAGCCCAACAGCAACAACACACCTTGCAGTGCATCACTCCAGGCCACCGAGCGCATGCCTCCCAGCGACTCATAAACCACCATGATCAATGCTGCGGTCCAAATTCCAACGGCAAGACTGACCTGGCCATCAGTCACGGCATAAAGCACCTGCCCAACCGCTTTTAGATTGGCCAGGATGTAGCTGGCCAGCACCAATACAAAAACGACATTGAGAACCGCGGCAAGGGCGTTGTGCTGATATCGATCTCTGATCAGGTCGCCCGTTGTCAAATAGCGGGCCTTAGTCGCGAGGCGTTGCAATCTAGGGGCAAACAGCCAGTAAATCCCAACAATCCCCAACATGAAGGTGATCGAACTGAAAAAATAAAAACCCTGTCGATAGGCGTTTGCCGGGTAACCCACCAGGGCATTGCCACTGTATTGCGTGGCATATAGGCTGAAAAAAAGGCTAGTCAGACCCAGCCCACGACCGGCTAAGTAAAAGTCTTCCAGGCTATCGCTTTGCCGAGCACGCCGCCCCAACCAGCCAATCACCAACAGAGATGCTAGATAGCCAAACAACACAAATTGTCCACTGGGACCTAGCATGGGTTAGCCGGGCGACGACGGGGCTTCAGGAGTGTCATCCGCCGCGCCATCATCCCAATGGCGTTGAAGCAACCAAGCGACAATCAAGGCATAGATAAGCGCAGCGGTCACAGAGTACACTGCCCAACTAGGTAGCCCGCCGACTTGGCCGTCGAGCCCCGGCCACCAAGGGACCGTTAACACCAACAAAAACACAGCAATCGCAACTTTGCATGTGGCGACGAAGGTCTGGCTGACCTTGGGAAATCGTTGGTTCATAGTGGCGACCGTACGCTGATCCTTGGAACCATTCAATTTCGGCAAATCGCGCATCGTTAAATTAGATCAAACAGGGCGCAACATAGCGCTAGACTGGCGTCCGAAGCAGCTCATTGGAAGCCGTCATGAGAACAGCAGAAGTAATTATTGTCGGCGCTGGACCGGTTGGAACTTTTGCCGCACTAGCGTTGGCCAATCAGGGGATCGACGTCATCATTTGCGAAGCCGGCGCAACCTGCGCCCAGGACCTTCGTGCGTCGACCTTCCATCCACCAACCTTGGACATGCTCCAGGAGCTGGATGTTGCCTCTGACATCATTAACTTGGGCCTTAAGGCACCCAAGTATCATTTCCGCGAGCGGCAAAGTGGCGAATACGTTGAGTTTGATCTAACCGAACTGAGTGATGAATTGCAGTTCCCGTTCCGGGTGCAGTGCGAACAGCATGTGATGGCCGGACAGTTGGCCTCAAAACTTGAAGCTCATGACCATGCGGAAGTGCTTTACCAGTATCGCGCCAATAGCTTTGAGCAAGATGATCTAGGCGTCACCGTGGCATTCGAAACGCCTTACGAGATAGAGAAAATCCGAGCCCGCTATGTGATCGCGGCCGATGGCGGTAATTCCATCCTACGCAAATGGCTGGGCGTTGAGTTTGAGGGTTTCACCTACCCGGAAAAGTTCCTTTGTCTGTCCACCAAGGTGGAATTGAAAGACTATATCGAGAACTTGGTGTATGTGAATTACGTGGCGGACCCCAGCGAGTGGCAAGTCCTGCTTCGGGTGCCTAGCGTATGGCGAATTTTGGTCCCCGCCAGTGAAGATGAGAGCGATGAGAATTTGCTGTCTGATCAAAATCGCGATGAGATTTTTCAACGCTTGATCGGTCAGTCAGGCGTAACTACCGAACATCGCACCATCTACCGAGTTCACCAGCGGGTGGCCAAACGCTTTGACCACGGTCGGGTTTTTCTGGTCGGTGATGCGGCGCATTTGAATAACCCCCTGGGTGGATTCGGTATGAATAGCGGCATCCATGACGCGTGGAATCTGCAAGAAAAGGTCGCCACTTGCCTGAAATCAGGCCATGACTCAGATCTGTTTAGACTGTTCGATAAGCAGCGCCGAACCGTCACTCATGATTTTATCCAAGCCCAAACCATCCAGAATAAGGAACTGCTGGAGCATGGCGCTGCCGAAGGCCATGCCCGACGCTTTGCGAAAATGAAATCCCTCGCTGAGAACGATCAGCAGCGCCGAGAATTCTTGTTAAGGCAGTGCATGGTCAGCAGCTTACGTGATGCAGCAGCCATCGCCTTAGGCTGACACGCTTCCAATCTTCCGCTGGCCGACGAATCCACTGAGCCAGCTAGCTCGGTTAGCCCGTGGTTTGTCTCGACCCGACAAGGGGTCAATGAATTCCTCTACCCGCGGTGGATTAGGCCATGGTCTCCTCGTTGCGTACCGGAAAAGCCCGCAGGAATGATCTAGCTTTCCAACACTACTCTTTGTCATCTCAAACTTAATTCAACGATTAACCGATTATTAGGGGAAAAATCACACCTAAGATCTAAAAACTCGGGATCTCCTGGGCCATTTGCCCGATTGCCTTAGGAACATCATGGACAATACGTTATTGCTAATACGAATCATTCGTATTACTGTTGTCTATCAATCAGGAGACTTCAGACCATGCCCAGTGAGCCCACTCAAACCCGCGAACTTGCTTCAATCCATTGGCAACCAGAACAGAAAATCCACAGAGCCTCGTTGGCCGAGGGGGGCAAATTACTCCTTTGGGGTATTCGCCATATGGTCAGCGCGGCGGAAAAGGATCAGTGCGTGGACCCTCGACTAGAACAGGTGTTTTATCAATCAGGCACTCCAGAATCACTGGTTGCTCTGCATGACACGCTGCTAACCATCGCCTCAGGAGCAAAAAGAGAGATCGTGGTTGGTGCATCATCATTAGCGTTTCTAACCGACGATGAGCGCTTGTTACTTTGGCCCATCGCGCAGCTCCAGCGCCAGCCAGACACCTGTGCCTGTCATTCGGTAAAAGAGCTTTGTGTACATAACGCGGTTCACAAGGTGGTTGCCCAAATGGGCATATTGGCCCATATGTTGTTGATTAAGCAGTTGATGATCATCAATCCCGTTGCGCCTCAAAGCCGTTTGCTGCACTAGGAATGCCCATGCACATTCCCCGAAAACCACCACCTATTTCCTTTCAACACCGGCTGCTCATTTGGGCCTGTGGGATCGCTGCAACCCTCGCTTTGTATGCGTGGACTTGGACCTGGGTGCTGTAAAAACCGTCCTAAGGGCTCAACCGGAGATTCATGCGCCTCTACCAGGTGATAGATAACCTGTGTTATACAACAGTCTGGTGTTAATTTATAAGGACGGGTTGTGGCTGACAAACGCACAGAACTGGAACAAGCCGCCACCGCGGCAGTGCAGAGATCCGGATTGCAGAATCTGAGTTTTCGCAGACTTGCTGACCAGGTCGGCGTTAAGTCCTCCAGCGTGCACTACTACTTCCCGGAAAAAGCGGACCTTGCTGGGGCGCTGATAAAAAACTACACCAAAGGCTTGGTTGAACAAATCGAGACCATTAACCAGCAGTCAAATAGCTTAAGCGACATACTTGATGGTCTAGTAAATATTTTTGCCCAGGTCATTGAAGCGGACAATTTTTGTTTGTGCGGCATGATGGCTGCGGAAGTTGCTACCTTGAGTGAGGAAAACCGGCAACTGCTATCGCGATTTTTTGAAATCACCGAAGACTGGCTTTGCGATGCACTCACAGAGAATCAGCACCAGATCAGCAGCCCTCTGGATTCCCGCAACCTCGCTCGCCTAATCATCTCTGGCCTGGAGGGAGCGATATTGCTGGACCGCGTTGATGGGGATAGCCATCGCCTTAACGCCCAGCGGGAAATGCTCCAGCATCTGGTCCGAGGTTCTGAGTAAGCTGACCGTAAAGCTCATCCAACTCGACACATGACTGAGCTAGCTCTCGATGGACATTAACGCCGACTTTGACCAGCGCATCATTGTGCACAGCGAACAACTGCCTTGGGTTGATTCACCCATGCCCGGTGTGCAACGACGTATGCTTGACCGTATTGGGGACGAGGTAGCCCGGGCAACCAGTATTGTTCGGTACGCGCCTGGCAGTCACTTTTCCTCCCACGTGCACACTGGCGGCGAAGAATTTATTGTGCTCGACGGTGTGTTTTCCGATGAACACGGAGATTACCCCGCCGGCTACTACGTTAGGAACCCACCGCAATCCAAACATACCCCGGGCTCAAAACCCGGTTGCGTGATTTTCGTCAAACTCTGGCAATTTGACCCCGACGATCGAACCCCAGTGCTTTCTTGTATGACCAAACTTGGGAGCGTAGAAGACAGGTCACGTCCAGGGGTGTCGGTATCAACGCTGTTTGAAGATCACCGCGAGAAGGTTCGGATGGAACTGTGGGAAGCTGGGGTAACGGTTTCCATAGACACCGCCGGTGGCGCAGAAATATTCGTCTTAGAGGGCGAATTGCGCGAAGGCGATGACACTTTGGTGAAGCACAGTTGGATGCGCGTACCGGTTGGCGGAAGCTTTGCCGCCTGCGCTGGCCCCGATGGCGCACGAGTGTGGATTAAAACCGGCGGCGTCCGCTTTACTGAACCGCCCACGGCCGCAAAAAAGCCGCGTCCCTAATCCATCGCCACTGTATTGTCGGCCCCATGATCTGGCCCCACCTCAGTGGTTGGATGCCTGCCCTGCCCCCGCTGGAATTCGAATATCTTCGACCAATGCCTGCACCGATTCCGGCGGCGGGCTGGACAAGCGACTCACTACCGTTGCCACCAGAAAATTCAACACCATCCCTACCGCGCCGATGCCTTCGGGCGAAATACCCAGGAACCAATGCTCAGCGGTATTGATGCCGATGGGATCAATAAACACGCCTTTGAAATAAATGATGTACCCGGCGGTAAATACTAAGCCAACCAGCATTCCAGCAATCGCCCCCTCTCGGTTGATTCGCTTACTGAATATGCCCATCAATATGACCGGGAACAGCGACGCTGCAGCCAATCCAAAGGCAAACGCCACCACCTGACTGACAAAACCTGGTGGGTAAAACCCCAGATACCCAGCCACACACACGGCAATCCCTGCAGCAATGCGGCCGACTAATAACTCTCGACGGTCAGATAGTTGAGGCGCAATCATCCCTTTGACCAAATCGTGGGAAATACTTGAGGAGATCACCAACAGTAATCCCGCCGCTGTGGATAACGCCGCAGCAATGCCCCCCGCAGCTACCAGGGCAATCACCCAGTTCGGTAATCCGGCGATTTCGGGGTTCGCCAACACCATGATGTCCCGGTCGACGCTCAGCTCGTTGCCCTGCCAACCATAGCTCTGGGCAGTGGCGGAAAAATCGGGATTGGCGTCGTTGTAGTACTGAATACGTCCGTCGCTGTTTTTGTCGGTAAAGGACAGGAGGCCGGTTTTCTCCCAGGTTTTGAACCACTGGGGACGTTCCTCGTAGGCCAAGTTCGCATCTGCTTGGCCGATCGTTCCTGGCTGCACCGTATCAATGAGATTGAGCCGCGCCATGGAACCCACAGCCGGAGCAATGGTATACAAAATGGCGATGAACCCTAACGCCCAGAACGCCGATCGCCGAGCATCGCGCACCTTTGGCACAGTGAAAAATCGCACGATGACATGGGGTAGGCCCGCGGTGCCCACCATCAAAGCCAGAGTAATGGCAAAAATATCGACAGTGGATTTGTTACCCAGGGTATAGGCATTAAAACCCAGTTCCTGAACCACCTGGTCTAGCTTAACCAGCAATGGAACACCCTCACCGCTGAGCTCACTGCCAAAGGCTAATTGGGGCACTGGATTGCCGGTCATCTGAAAGGAAATAAACACCGCCGGCACGGTATAGGCAAAAATCAACACACAGTATTGCGCAACCTGGGTATAGGTAATGCCTTTCATTCCCCCCAGCACCGCGTAAAAAAATACCACACCCATACCGATCAGCAGACCGGTCAGCAGATCCACTTCAAGAAATCGCGAAAACACAATTCCCACACCACGCATTTGGCCGGCAACGTAGGTAAATGAGATAAAAATCAAACACAACACGGCAACCACTCGGGCCGCCTTTGAGTAGTAACGCTCACCGATAAACTCCGGAACCGTAAACTTACCGAATTTGCGCAAATAGGGGGCCAGTAACAGGGCCAACAAGACATAGCCTCCGGTCCAGCCCATCAGATAAACCGAACCACCGTAACCCAGGAATGAGATCAGACCGGCCATGGAAATAAACGAGGCAGCAGACATCCAGTCCGCGGCGGTAGCCATGCCGTTAGCTACTGGATGTACGCCTTTTCCTGCTACGTAAAAATCCCGGGTTGAACCCGCCCGCGACGCAATGGCAATGCCGATATAGAGCAAGAAGCTGGCGCCAACAGCAATGTAGGTCATGGTTTGAAGAGACATGGCAGCGGCTACTCTTCAAACACGCCGAACTGGCGATCTAGGCGGTTCATTTGCCGAGCGTAAACGCCAATCAAGACCAGAAAGACGAAAATAGAGCCTTGCTGAGCCCACCAAAACCCCAGCTTAAAACCGAAAAACTCGATGCTATCCAGAGCGTCTTTCAGCAAAATACCGAAACCATAGGAGACCACAAACCAGATCACCAGTAGCGTCAATACCAACTTGATATTAGCTTTCCAATAAGCTTGCCGCTGAGCATCGTGCATAAAAATTCCTTGGGTTAATTCTCAGACCACTGATCTACTTGTCTAGATATCGATGTAACCATTGGTTCACTTCATTGTGCCACTGAACCGAGTTGCTGGGCTTAAGCACCCAATGGTTTTCATCAGGAAAGTACAAAAACTGACTTTCAATGCCCTGCCTTTGCAACGCGGTAAACGCGGCGATGCCCTGGGTTACAGGAACCCGGTAGTCCAGTTCTCCGTGCACCACAAGCATGGGCGTTTGCCATCGAGACACATGATTTACCGGATTATGCTTCTCAAAATTTTCCGGCTTGGCAAAATACGGCCCGCCATTTTCCCATTCCGGAAACCACAGTTCTTCCGTGGTGTAGTACATACTGCGGGTATCAAACACCCCATCGTGATTGACCAGGCAGTCAAATCGATCAGGCCAGTTGCCGGCGATCCAGTTGATCATATAGCCCCCGTAAGAGGCCCCCAATGCACAAACCCTATCGCCATCTAAAAAGCGGTACTGCTCTAATGCCGAGGCTAATCCCAATTGAAGATCTACTAGAGGCGCGCCACCCCAATCCCCGGAAATGGCATCGGTAAAGGCCTGGCCATAACCGGTGGAGCCGTGGAAGTCGATGAAGACCGCAGCAAACCCCTGACCGGCGTAGGTCTGGGGATTCCATCGATAGTGAAAATGATTGCTAAAGCTTCCCTGGGGCCCACCGTGAATCAGAAACGCGATGGGGTATTTTCGGCCTTTTTTGAATCCTGTAGGTTTAACCACATAGCCGTAAACCTTATCGCCCCCTGCCCCTTGAAAGGAAAATTGCTCGTAGTCACCGCGCTCTATGCCAGCCAGTTCAGTTTCGGAGAAGTGGGTTAGCTGGCGAATCTCGTCACCTGCTAAAGGCAATGCAAACAGTTCGCTGGGATTTTTCAAATCGTCTTTCGCAAACACCACCTGAGTAGAACTCACGTCCAGCGCACTGACGTAACCTTGCGCGACGCGCTTTTTGGCCAAGCCATCCACCAGATCAATTTGCCACAGTGTTTTATGACCCAGATCTTGGGCGTTGACCAACAGGGAACGGCCATCGGGGGTAAACACCAGGGACGATGGCGAACGATCCCAGTCGGATGCCAGAGTGCGAGTTTTACCTGAGCTCAGATCTCTTAGCTTTATTCGGAAACGATCGGCTTCAAACCCGGGCCGGCTCATCGCCAACCACGCCAGAGATCCACCATCAGGGCTCAGCACAGGTTGGGTGTCCCAGGCCAGGTTTTCACGGGTTAGATTTTTGGCCTTGCCATCGCCATTGATCGGCGTCGAATAAAGATCAAAGTTGGTAGATACGGGTTCCTGGGCATTGCGAAGGCGCGCTGAAAAAAACACCGTTGCGCCATCAGGCGAAATGGCATATTCCTCTTTCCCTCCCCAAACCCTCGACGGCACGTCAGCAACGATGTCGCGAGTCAGCGCGGTGGGCTCTATCGGTTCGGCTACGCCTTCGTTGAGCTTAAGGGCAAACAGCTGGGAACGTTTATCGTCCAGCCATGAATCCCAATGACGCATAAACAGCTGCTGGTAAACCACTCCTGTGGTGACTTTTTCATCCAGAGATTTCTGCCGTTCAACATTACAAGCGAAGGTTTCGCAGTCGGCAAACACTTGGGCTGAAAACACCAATGTGGCGTTATCGGCACTGAGCCGAAAGGTTGATACATCCACCTCAAGATCGGTCACCGAACGGGCTTCGCCGCCATCAATGGGTATCTGCCAAACCTGAGAGCGACCGGTACGGTTTGAAAGAAAGTATATTTTCTGACTATCCGCCGACCAGACTGGGTCGGTATCGTTGGCCTGGTGTGAGGTTAGCTGGCGCTGCTGACCGTCGCTAAGGTTTAATAGCCACAGATCATAGCGCCCCTTATCGGCCGCCAAGTCAGTGGTTCGCAGGGTAAACACCACCTGGGTTCCGTTGGGCGAGATGCTGGGTGAACCTACTCGACTCAAGGCCACCAGGTGATCAGCAGTGAAGGGTTCCGCCCAGGCTGGAGACAGTGCCCAATACAGCACCAAAGAACAAACAACCCAATACCGAAGAAATCGTGTTTTCAATGGTCTATCCGCCCCGTTTTCCGATAGGGCTAACCCTACCACCTGGTGACCCAATATGCTGACTCAAAGGCTACGAGGTGTCTCACCCCAACAGCGTTGCAAGGCGGGCTCGCGCATGATGCAAGCGTGAGGCAACGGTGCCCGGGGCGATGCCCAACACCTCACCCGCCTCCTGATGACTCAAACCCTCGATGGAAACCAACCCAATGACCATCCGTGACGCCGGCGGCAATTGCCCTAAGGCCTTCATCAAATCCAATGGCAGGGCCTGACTTGATGCAGCTTCCCGCTTGGGCCTTTCAGCGGTTGTGCCTTTGCGCGCTAGCCAACGGGTGCCGCTGCGCACGGTTATACGGTAAATCCAAGTGCTTAACGCAGCGTCACCACGAAACCGGGCGAGCCCTGCAAAAATCGCCAAAAACGACTCCTGTGCAATATCCTGAGCATCCGCCGAGTTGCCAGACATACTTAAACCCAGGCGATACACCTGATCGTAGTACTCTCTAAACACCTGATCGGCGTCCAATGAGTGGCGCAGGGCCGAGGGCTTTTCGCGATGGCTATTGCGGGTCATTGATTGCCGCCAACTCTCGACGCAGTGCAGGTCTGACCACCAACCATTGATACAGCGCGAACGTCCATATTACCAAAGCGGTTATGACGTAAAGCAGTGCCCGCCCATCAACCAAGCCATGGAGCCAAACGACCCAGCCAGCTAACCCGGTGAACTGGACTGCAATCAATTGGGCCAGCAAGGTATGGCGCAGCTGTTGGCGCAGTTCTTTGCGCCAAACCTCAAGCATTTGGATACCGGTGCCTTGGAGCCCGTTATGGGTCGTCCAGTTGGCAGATTTCCACGCCACAACGGCCATCACAAAGGTGGTCAGGGCCAACGCAAAATACCCAAACGGATCTTTTTTCATGATGAACACTGCGGTAGCTAACGCCGATACCAGAGCGCCCGCCGCGGCCAACGCCACAATCCGACGCCGGGTCTTAATACGGCGATCAATGCCTTCTCGAACTCGCTGTGCGGACTCGCCGCTGGTGGCAGTGCGCAACATATCCAACTGAGCTTCGATGGCTGCTGATTGATTGTCTGGGTGACTCATAACCTCTTATCTCCTTGGTGTTTTCTGGTTAGAGACATCAACGGCGAAGATCCTTCATCGGATATGCAAAGAAATTGAACAAAGATTCGATGCTGCGATGAAAAGCCCTGCCAAATCGCCCCAGTCCGGAGGTCAGACGCTGGCGCCATTGCATACCTAAACCAACCGGCTACTATTTGGGTAACCCAACGGTCTTGTTGACCGCCACCAAACGGTCCATAGGGTCCAATTCTGGTGGGCAAACTGTGCTAAATTCAGTCCAAAATCGATCAAAAGGCAATGGCTTTGAATAACAAATTCGTCACCTATACATTAATCCTGAGCGCTATTGCTGCAGTTTGCCCGGTTGCCGCTCAAGTGGAAAACTTACGCATCAGCGAAGTGGACCCAGCCACCAGAGAGGTCGAAGTCCTTAATCTTGGGCCAGCCTTCAGTCCCGCTACAAGCCACCCGTTCTGCCACCGGTTTTCCTACGGCAATCTCATCACTTCTAACATCAACTTTGAGCAAAACGGGCGCGAGATATTTAACCTCATCGGACTCAACGTTGAGTCCAGTGATCTATGGATCTATACCGAAAGACCGTTTAACAATGCAGACAACATTGTTCAAGGGCTTCAGTACGGCCGTGGCGATCTTGGCAGAGCCGAGATAGCGAGCATGGCAAACAAATGGTCTGGCATTGAAAGCTACACACCCACGCCGCCCATGGGCATGACACTGTCCTGGGATGGATTTGGCAGCTCAGCCTTTGACTGGTATGTGGATGAAACCCCGTCATTGGGTAGTGCCGACACCTCCCCCTTCGGCACGGTACCGTCGAGCATGGCATTTCCCGCTGGCCAACAGGATTTTGAATCCCTGCTGCTGGGCGACCCGATCACTGTGATTGAAAACTGGCCAGTGGTTGACTCAAGCCCAGCGGGTGCATTTACCGTTCGAGCCGTGAGCGATGTGCTGGGCGATACCATTCCCCGTGGCACCTCTACCCAATGGCTGCGGATTCACGATGGGGACGCGGGGGATGTGGAAAACCGTTTTTACGGCCCCACCATTAACGCCGCGGTTGAATCTAACTACAGCTGGCGCTTTTTTGTTGCCCCGGAGCAGGCGCCACCGGCCAGTGGAGACAACTTTCCTCGCTACACCATTCAGCATGCCACCACCGGTTTCGCCAATGCTTGGGGCATTGAGTATCGCAATGACGGCATCTACCTGGTTGTTGTGGGCGTGGGTGGCGTCCCGGCGGAAGCACTGATCACAACCTCAACCTATCCCGATGACCTGGGTGTTTGGCAGGACATCACCCTCTCGGTGGACTTTGAAGCGGCTACGGTGTCAGCGGTTATCGATGATGTACCTCAGGTATCCCTGCCCATTGCTCTTGACGTAAGCGCAGATTCAACAGCCTTCCGCTTTTGTTATCGGGGTGAAGGTGTGGGTAACGTAGGCACATTTCTGCTAGACGATGTATCCGTGGCAGTCATCGATACCGAATCGGTATTTTCTGATGGCTTTGAAGAATAATCTTAACGCTGGCCTGGGCTGAGTTATCAGGCCGGCCCTAGCGGCCAGCGTATTGCAGGGCCTGGTCAAGCTGTTGCCGGAGGAGTTCTTTTAGGTCGTCCGGCAGCCTGGCGTTTTCTACCCAGTCTCTGGCCTCAAAATCATCGAGACTTACAAGGGTCCACAGTCGATTTTGATACCCACTCAGTCGACTGTTGGGGTCATCCATTTCGATGATCAATTTGCTCGCTTCTTTCGCCGACAACTGAGCGACGGACAGAAAGCCCAGCAATGCCCGGTCTCGCTGTTCGGACTCGGCCAAGCGCAACGCCCATTTCTTCGCGGCGTTTTGATCCAATCGAGTCCAGCTACTCACCAGAGATTCTAAATATTCCAGTTTTTGTTCACTCTGATCAAGACGGTGCCACCACTTAGCCACGGCCACCGGATCAACCAGCGCCCAGGAACTAACAATCTGAAAACGCGCAGCGTCTTGCTGATCAGGGTCGTCTATGCGCTGCAGAATCTTCAGCGCTTTTTTGGGGTTATCACCGACAATCTGTGTGGCCACCTGGCCGACCCAATCACCATAATTCTGATCCTGCTCGTATTGTTCAAGCCAACTCAGGGCATCATCAGGACTGATATGGGCGTAATGTTGAGAAACACTGGGAATCCACATGGCCCGTTCGGGCACCGTTAGATCATCGGTGTAGGCAAGGGCCAGATCAAGATCGGCGCTGGCCAATTGCCAGGCCATACTTGAAATGGCCTGCTGGCGCTCCTGGGGATCAAGGGACGTTATCCATTCCATCGCCATGACTGGGTCGTTTTGAACCCATTGCTGAGCGATGTTGGTAACCGCATTTCGCCTGGCTTCACCGTTAGGCAATTGATCCAGTTGGGCAATGGCGCCATCAACGTCATTTTGGGCTTGAGTACCGATTAGTTGAGTGATGAGATTGGTCTTGCGCGCGCCCGTGGGTAATGTGTTGGCCAGTTGTATGGCACGTTCGGGATCGCTTGCCGTCAGCGCCGTTACGGCAGACTCCCACAGGGAATAGCCCTGACTCCCGATACCCCGGGTTTTCTCCCACCGCTCAGCGAAGGCTAGGCCGGCATCCGGGTCGGATTGCATCAACTGCGGGAGTAACGACATACCCATCATTGAGGCTTCCTGGGCGTTGATACCTGACAACTGTTCCAGTGCTAGGCTGGCCGCTGTGGGATCTTTTTGGGCCCAGGTATGAAACAGTCCGTTTAAGGCGTTAGTCCGCAGACTAGATTTGGGTAAATCCATCGTCACAGTAAGGGCGCGAGCGGGATTTCTGGCCGCCATTGAGCTGACCGCCTGGTAAATCACCCCTTGTCTGATTGAATGACTTTCATTGGCCACCATGGCAATGGCCCGCTCAGGCTGGTTTTGGGCCACCACGTTAAATATCATTTCGCGAAAGGCCGAACGTTCGCGCCCTTTCGCCATGGATTGTGAAAATGCCAACGCCGCTGCGCTGTCCCGTTGAGCCCACACGTTGGCAATCCCTCGCAGCGCATTAGCCCGTGCTCCAAGATCCTTTAGTCCTAACGCCGTTCGCATTGCAGCCTGGGGCTCAGTTCGGGCTCGGGCGGCCACTGCCTGGGGACTGATGGTGGCAACCGTTTCTCCCAACTGCTTAGCAATCCGCTCCAACTGCTCAGGCTCAGCGCTTGCGTTAGCTCGCATGATGGCGCGTTTCGCCGTGTGCTGATCCGCTGGGTTGAGCAGCCCGTCAACCCTGGCAATGGCGGTCTCAATATCGGCTTTGGCCCAACTGCTGAACATGGGGTAAAGGATGTTGCTGTTACCTTGCAGACCTAGGGCGTAGTAATCGTCCAACGCGGCCTGGGGGTTGAGGTCGCTGTAGCGCATAAACAGGATTGATAATGCCGCACTGCGTTCACCCTCCATGGCGATGTCCATGGCGTTGTCGATAAAGCCCTTGAGGGTCGCCTGGTTTGCCCGCTGAGCAATGGTGTAGAGCGCCGCGGTTTGTTCAAAGTCCGTGGGTAGGCTCAGCAGTTCCAACGGCGTCATTCCTGCATAGGAATCTTCGCAGGCAATGGGCGAGACTTGACTGGGGTCCATTGACGCCGTTAAGGGTATGGATTCGGTGGGAAGCGAAGGGGTCACCGCCGGCTGGTCACACTGTGTCGATGCAACTTCTGATACGGTCATTGCATCTTCTAGCGGCGACGAATCAGACTGTTGGGTCAGATTTTTCCCCGCCAGGAAGGCTAGCGCACTGCTGGCAATAACAAGAGTAAACACCGCCAATTTCTTCATACCATCAATCCTTTTTTAACGCCCAGCAACGCGATCTTCCGGCCGGACTTTTGCGCAGTGAGGCGGCAGTAGCTCAAACTCTTTAAGCATCGCATATTCCCCTTTTTCCTCTAGCTCAACGAAATATCCCACGAAATCATCTGCGTTAAATTGACTGAGCTTCGAAATATTCAATCTCGCGTCCTCATCCCTGCGCAGGCGGTAAATTGTGCGACGCTCGTCAAACCGGGCATCGGACACCCGTCGCTTCAAAATTTCCCGTTGAATCGCGAGCGACAGCTTCACCTCTATTAAGTCTGCACCGGGTAACACCATGGCGTCCGCAGCCGTCAAACACGCCTGCTGTATCTCAAAGTCTGTGCTTTTGCTGCAAAATTGCGTCGTTCGGAAAGATCGCCGATCTATCGCCAAGGTGCGACCCAGCGCCACGGTCGTAAGGGCCATTTCTCGCATGCCTTCGGGTTCGCCAAATACCGGGCCTGGCAGGTGCTTGGCCAACACCTGAGCTTGCCGATTCACCGTCAAACCGAATGATGTTGTCATTTGACGGGCGTTTATCGCCTCCGCCATTACCCGCTGGGCCTGTGGGTGCTCATTCGCCGTCAAATGAATTTCAGCCAGGGCTAAATACCCTGCGGCATCTGCCGGGTGAGACCGACGCAATCCCTCGGCAAATGGCATTACACAGTCATGGATCGCGAGATCATTATCCGTATGCAAATGCCCACAAAGTCGAAAGCCCCAAAGCCAGTGGGCAACGTCGCCAGGGTGTGATTGGGAC
>CAZLJY010000037.1:0-15934 GCA_964559945.1 uncultured Gammaproteobacteria bacterium
TTAATGGTGGCCAGGGGCAGAATCGAACTGCCGACACGCGGATTTTCAATCCGAGTGTATCCAGCCGTAGCGCGTTGTTTCTAAAAGAAACGCGTGTCAAAAAACTATGGCCACAACAACCTCATAACTCCTTGAAACACCTCAACAACGGCAATTAGTTTTGACAAGTATTTTGGTGAGGTTTCGAATATGAAAACGATTCTATTTTTGATCGCCTTGGGCGCCCAGTCGAGCGATTGGACAACTGTTACATGCAGCAATAGCTACACATCACCCCCGCATACCAGAACAGCTGGTTTGTGCAGCTTGCCGGAAAATACGCCACCAGACGAAGAGTTAGTAGTGACTGTAGAGTCAGGAGATTTCCGGGTGATCGGTGGAATTACGCAAATCACTCCGCCGTTGATGTCAGGCGGTCGTGTGGTGAGAGGAAGGCAGGTTCAGATTGCGCTATTGAATACCAGTCCACTACGGGTCGTCTCGGGCTGGAAGATCACCATTAAATGGCTTGACCGTGTGAACAGCGACAGTTTCGAAGGTTAGGCCTCAGCACTTCGTATCGACTCGATTGATTCGCCAGATAAAAAACTATCGTACAGCCGGAAGGCATCCATCTGAACGGTTCCACTGGCAATGAAATCACCGCCGGCCCCACTGCCGAAATAGAGCCGGGCTTGAGTGGATGGAAGAGGGCGGGCGTCAATTTCTAAAGATACGCCGCCATCCAAACCGAAAGTGTAAAACGCTCCATTGAACCTCAGCGAAACGAAGTGCCAGGTATTGAGCGTGGCAATTCTGGACGTGGAATATTCCGTCAGAAAAGCGGAACCGGCTGGATCATCTAAGTTCCACACTTTGAATTCCCGAGACTCATCCAGAGTAAGTGCGAAACGCTCAATGGTGGCCTGCTCTAGTGTGCTGACGATCTGAACCTGACGGGTGCTGAGTGGCAGTGCTGTTAGCCTTACCCATCCAATTATTGTCCACGGTGTTACTACCAGGCTTAACTCGTCAGAACCCCCAGACATAGAGCACGGGGAAGTGTCCAAATCAAATTCGGCAGCGTTAGTTCCCACTTTCCCTGCTACCGTCGATAGGCCAGCGGTGTTGGATTCGGTTAGTGTTACACCCTGAATCGAATCTACGTTCCGGCTCCCACTCTCAAACGCGAAATTGGCAAGAATCGATCCGTGGTATGTGGTCACTGTGTCCTGTACACCATTGCCACGAACGTTCGCCGTGCTCACTGGCCTGACAGTCACGCTATATTCTTGTTGACCTAACAGTCCATAAATTGAACCCGTGCGCAGATCTCCGTCGAATGTCTGGGTCGATTTGACAGTCGAATCACTGGCCAGCGCTACTTCAACCTCCCACTCTTCATACCAGGGGTAGTTGGTTCCGTCGTCGGTCCAGTCGACCTTAATGCCAATTTGGCTAGATCGATCCGCGCTGCGGTCAATGATCGGCGTCAGCGTCACTGAGTCTGCTTCAGGCGGTAACAACGCGCTAGGTAGGCTCGTGTCGCCGATTAAATTATCAACGGTGGTGCTGTCGCTGTAACTCGCATCTTGATACTCACGCAGCGATAAATTCCATAGCCCTGGCTCGCTCATGGTCACTCGCGTCAACCTGTAGGGTTTTCGATCAATGAGTACATCTGGATTGGTGAAATTGGCGACTTCGCCAGGTGCGATAGTCAGACCTTCGTTGCGAACAGGAACTGTTAGTGTGTCACCATCGTTTCTGAGGTGGTTGAATCGCTCGACAGCTTCCCGGTTTGCCTGACCGGAATCGGTTATTCCGTAGAATTTGACCTCAGAAACTGAGCCGCCAGTGACACCAACGGCGCGGGCTTGTTGCATTGTTCCTGTCTCTATATCGAACCAGTGAACCACGACATCATCGACTTTACTTGATAGCTTCGCGCCCTCGATTCTGGGCTTACCTGCGATAATCGATTTATTGATTGTATGAACCGCCGTGGCCGGACGATCGGATACAAAGTAGACCCTTGCGCCTGTGTGAATCACGAAAGCCGCAGCGTGTGCGCGAAAGACTTCCTGGGTCAGAGCAGCATCTTGACGCACGGTCAACGCCATGCCGCCGGTGCGGCGTCTAAGGTTCCCACCGCCAATAGGTTCATCGCAGTCATCTGCGAGCACTTTGGCTGAGGGTTGATCGATAGCGTATCCTCGATGGACTTCGATCCAGTGGATTAGAATGTTGCCCCAGTTATCCGTGTAGCCGGTTGTTGGTGTGGTCTGGGTGTAGTCCTTTACCTGGTTGGACCCTTTCCATACAGCCTCGACGCGTGCAATTTTGCTGGTGTCCCGAGTCCGCTGACGAACGCCAATCATAACCATATTCGGCAGAGCATCTGGATAACCAGGGATATTCGCGGCCGCCCAATCTGTCGCTACGTTTTGAACACCGTCACCCAACCAATAAATGATTTGCGCGGTTCCTGCGCCGGCGATACTGGCATTGAACGGCGTTCGAGGCGACTGTGCAGCCAGATCAATCTCAGTGCCATCGATGATCAGTTTTTCGATGTCTTCTATTTCGCCTCTACCAACGAGATACAAAGACGAAACGAATACACCGTTGATTCCGCCCTTTAGATGTCCAACAACTGTTCGAGATCTCCCAAAGAGGTAAGGGACAGGTTTACCTACAGCTGAAAAATTGCCAGCAATTTCGAACGATGCGGGTGGCGTTCCTTCATCAAGGCGACGGCGGGGCACATAGATATCGAATCCAACGCCGAAGGGGTCGACTCTTGTTGGTAGCGGCGTAGTCTCATTTCCCGGGCCTGGTTCTATATCCCAGATGGTATCGGGCTGGTTTAGATCGCCATCAGGCGATGTGGGAAGATAGTTAGGACTAACTATTAGTGATTGCGTTGGCATCAGCTCAGTCTGGTGTCAGAAGGTGAGTCGGTAGCGTCTGGAAGCCCCGACCCCCCACCTTGAATAGTGAATGCACCGAATGATCCAGCGTTAAGGGAAGCGTCACCATTGGTCATCCAGATTTCTGGCTCGCCGCCCATGGCTAGTGCCCCGTTGGCATCCCCTGGAATCAATAACGGATATCCGTTGTGGTCGCAAAATCTCTGACGAATGGCGGGATCACTGAAGTCTAGAAATGCTCCCGTTCGTATTCCGAAAAGGCTGATTGCGCCATCGAAGCCAGTAGCGCTGGTCTCAACGGCGGAGACTCCTATCGTTTGCTCCGCCGCTGAAAAATGAATATCGCTATTGGTCAGGGTCGGCGTTGCCAATGGAGCAGAAATGCCGTTAATGTAAAAGTGACTAGAGTTTGTTTCATGGTCTAAGGAACAAAGCAGGGTGTACCACCTGCCGACCTGAAGCCTACTTGATTGAACATTTCCGATAACAACGCCAGACGTGTTTTCGGTCACGATTTGTACTCTGTTGGATGAATTTTGCCTTACCTGAATTCCGCGGCTGCCCCAGTCGGCTAGATACCGTAACGCTGAAGTTTCAGAAGAGAATTTGAAGCAACACACCAAACTGACTTGCGATGAGTCCACTCCAGCTTGCGTGGCTCTGTAATATTGGATCAGGCCAGATGAGTTTGAGAACTGACTCCCGGTGAGGTAGTCCCTGATAACCTCTAGCTGAACGAATACATCGAATGCATTGGCAACGTTGGGCCGAGCAATTCGCCGCGGCCTTTCTCGATAGACCACCAGTTTTAGGGTGCCCCAGTCTGGATCGGTCCAAACGAATTCTCCCGGCTCTGATTCGTAAGCATCGATAAACGACTGCGCGCCCGCCTGGGTCCGCACTCTATAAACCAGATTCCATGTTCCGCGGTTGCCGTCATACTGGTCATAGGACACCGCGCCGCCGCCTGGTGCACGAATGCTCCGCATTCCACCAGCCGGTACAAAATTTGATTCAACCTGAATCGCGTCGGATGGGATGGTCACTATTCAACCCTCAGTGGAACGAGAACGAATCGCTGACTTGGTTGAAGAACCACACCATCAAAAATTCGGCTGCTAGTTGGAGTACCTGCATAAAAAACTGATTTGGTGACGGATGGACTGAAGCGGGTGTCTGGCCAGTCGAAGGGTTCCGTTTTGTCTTGAACGTGCCAGTGCTGAAATACCAGCAGTCTGTCAGAGATCGACAGCACATAGCGAATGTTGGAAACGTCCTTCTCGGCGGTGAAATATGATCTGATCCACGGGGTGCCATCAGCAACTCTTCCGGGCTGGTCACCGCGAACCGGATTGAATTCACTAGTATTGATAGGCGTGATGGATGGCCAGGTCACTAACTCAAAACCTCTTGACCGCCCCCAATCTGAATGGGCCCAGGGGGTGTGACGTCAGTGAATCCATTTTCGGCGTCCACTTTCTCAAAGGGCAGGTGCAGAATTTGCCGGGCCAGCTGCAGTGTGATTTGATCGGGGTCGAGAATGACCTGATCTATTTGACTGGAAATCATGTGGTCAGCGTCGTTAGGGTCCGAATAGCTCGCCAACCGCTCAGTAATCCAGATATCGACGTTCGAACCTTCGACTCCCGACCGAAACACAGAAATGAACGTCTTGCTGATTGCCTCGAAAGTGATCGATGCATTGGAACTGCCATCGTTGCCTAGTGTCGGCGACCTAACGGTGAAGTTCTGAGGGCTGTAGGTATTTCCGTCATAGATGATGTCGGTGCCGTGTGTGGTGTATCTCACGGTTGGACTAAGTTCCAATGACACCAGAGCTATAGGCGCAGTGCGAATCTTCCGGACTGCCTCTGCCAGCTGTGTAGTTGGTGTCTTGATCATCCGCCGATCTCGCTGGCCGCCTGCGGAACGAAGGCGACCTGAACGGGCGTTTGTGCGGCCTGAAGCATGGCGCGTCCTGCCTGGGCCATCAGTTGACCAGCAGGGGCGAAACCTGAATTTTCGATTCCCGTCTGCACTGCGCTCTGGATATTGGTCGCGGCCCCTTCAAACTCCTGCCTTAGTAACTCGCGCTCTTCTTCCGCACGGGCCACGAATGCCTCTTCCAGCGCTGTAATTTGTTGCTGGGCAATAGCGTTGGTCTGTTCTAGGAACGGTGCAAACGTCAACAAAAGATTCTGTTGCTGTTCCGGGCTGCCGATGGAGAAAGCTTGATCCAATACACTTTGAATTTCGCTTACCACCGCTAAGACACCGGATTCACTATCGAGCGTTGGTATAGAAGCCTGTAGCTCCCTCGCGCGCCTGGTTAAGTCACCAAATTGCTCGTCTGGAGAGAGGGTTTCGAATCTGAGCCGCTCGATAGTCGAACCTGTAATCGAGTCGACTTGCCGTCGGGCGTTTTCGAAATTTAGACGGGAATTTAGGACAAATTGATCGAATTGCTGAAGCCCCTGGCCGAATGCTCGCATGCCTTCTACCGATCCGAACGCATCTTCACCCAGGGCCCGAACTTGGTCAGATAGAGATTCCAGGTTATCCAGCGGGCCAGCTTCAAGCGCGGCCATAGCTGCAGCGAACGACTCTAAAGGCTGTGCGTCCAGCAGGACAGTTACTTCGTTGATCGCCTGCAGTGCGTTCAGACTCTGTTCGATGTCTCCAGAAAATTGGCCCACGAACGCGCCAGTTGGCCCACCGAGCGAACCAAATATCTGATCCGCTAGATCAGTCACAAACGTACCATCGGCGATGCGCTCTCGGGTCACGCCGAAGTCACCGCCGGCCTGCAAAGCGCCAGTTATCTGTGTTCGTTGGGCCTCAGTAACCGTGGCGGATAATGAGTCGAAAAGGGCACGGTAAGCTTCGCCGAATTCGCCAAGTTGATTGATAAACCCGTCACGACCAGAACCTAGTGAAATGCCGCCAAAATCATCTGTGATTCTAAGGTCCTGGGGACCTCGCGACTGGCCAAAGCTAATTTGGCTGGATGTATTCGTGTTGTTGTTTCGAATGCGCCCGACAACGGCGCCAATGACCGCACCGACGCCGGCGCCGATCAACGGAACAGCGAATCCACCGAGGGACGTTAGGAGGCTGGCGCCACCGACCGACCCACCAGTCAATGAACCGAGACCGCCAGCAATTAGGCCGCCACCGATTCCAGATGCGCCGAAAAGACCGCCAGCCAATGCACCACCACCTGCGCCCCCACCAATGGCGCCGCCGGCGCCCAGAGCCGCGCCGAGAGGACCCAAAGCCTGCAGAAGTGTGGACGCCTGGCCACCGCTGCCGAACAGTCCACCGAATATTCCTGCTCCGCCACCCTCTTGGCCAAATACTAGGTCTCTGAAACTTGATCCCAGTCCAGAAAATCCACTGGTGACGGAGCGGATCGCGCCTTGCAGTGACTCAGGCAGAAAACCAAGGAAGCCCTCCCACGCTCCCTCAGCACGCTGAGCGGCGTCTTCCCACTCATCGCCTAGCATGGTGACCTCTGAAACCGTTTCGGCGATGGTCTCGGTTGTCTGTTGGATATCGGCCGGATCTGGCAACGGATTATCGCGCACGATCTGCGGCAAACGTTCCATTTCGTCGCCCAGTTGGCGGATGACAGGAATTGTGGAAACTTCCGCGACGTCCGCGATCTTGCCCATTTTAAAAGCCAACTCACCCGCTGAATCTGCAATATCATCGATCTGGCTTTGCACGAAGGCGGCCTGGTCATCAATGATCGATGTGAATCCACGAATGTCATCAGCGGCGCCACGGTAGGTACGCCCCAGATCCCCAGGCAGATTTCCCAGAATGTCGTAGAAAGCGGCCAGTTTGTCCGATACTGAACTGACAATATCGAGGAGGGTTTTTCGAAGTACGAAAAAAGCAGCCTGAGCAATTTTGATAGCGCGCGGTAACTCGCGGGTCAGGAAATTTGCGATGCCCTCAAGAGTAGGGGCGAATTGAATGGTTGCTGTCTGAACTAGACCTTCGATGCCAGCGCGCAACCGTGAAAATGCATCATTGGCGGCAGCTGCGGCGTTGACCTGGTCATCTGAGAG
This sequence comes from uncultured Gammaproteobacteria bacterium, assembly GCA_964559945.1. Taxonomy (GTDB): domain Bacteria; phylum Pseudomonadota; class Gammaproteobacteria; order Xanthomonadales; family SZUA-38; genus JANQOZ01. The sequence goes on from CAZLJY010000037.1 coordinate 6,989, forward strand.
AGTCTTTCCAAGCAGATCCGCTTCTGAGCGCATTTGGCTGATGCCTTCAGAGCCCTGAGTCAGCAGGGGAATCAATTCAGATCCAGCTCGCCCGAATATATCCATAGCGCTAGCGGATCTGATGGCGGGGTCTTCTACTCCCGCCAGCCTGTCCGCCACAAGTGCAAATACCTGTTCCGGTGACTTACCCTTCAATTGGTCAACCGATACGCCGATTCGCTCAAACGCCCGAACCTGAGTGGACATCCCCTCGTTCGCTGCAGTCACGTTGCGGTTCAGTTGGGTTAGGCCTTTGGAGAATGTTCCAAACTCGCCGCCGGTAAGCTCTACAGCGTGGCGCATTTGGGAAAGAAACTCTGTTGACGCACCAGTCCGGTCTCTCAACTTCTGGATGCCGTCCGCAGCTTCTAAGGCCTGCTTGCCAGCTAGGACGAATCCACCTCCAGCGAGAATGGCGGTCAGGCCCGCAACAGCCTTTGAAACGCCGCCAATCCCGCGTTGAACAGACGATGTCGCACCCCTGGTGTTGTCCTTCCCCTTGTAAATTACGTTGTACGTGAAGTTAGCCATGGTTTCGTCGCTGCTCTTCTTTTTCGTCTTCTTCCATTTCGAGGAACGCTAGGCGTTCCAAAAACTCCGGCCGGGTAAGCAGCTCCGCCTCTTTGATGCTGCAAGGCCACGCACGGGCCAGCCTGAGAATTATTCGCCGAGCGTTGCTGGCGGCGAGGGCTTTTTTGCCTTGGCGCGCTCCGAATCGTCGTCGTCCACATCGTCATGAAGACCTAGCTCTTGGAAAATGCGGGATAGCACATCGCTGTCGACGCCTTTCTCCAATTGCTTGATGTCTTTGAATGGGACCAACTTGGCGCCGTCACCGTCCTCCAAGACAATGGTTGCCAGTCTCGCCAGGCGTGCCGGCAGTCCGCCCTTCGAATTTTCGGCGTACTTGTCTACGATGGACAGGTGATGCAGCGTTGGCTTAATGCCATAAACCCGCATCGGGTTACCGTCTGCATCCTTGAATTCCGGAACCAGGGTGCTGGTCCGTTCCTGGCCGTGATAATTCTCACACAGCTGATCAACAAATGACTTCATGCCACGACGCCCTCAACTACGGCGCCATCGATGACGAACGGAAACCGCTTGCGCACGTAGTCCCTGCCAATTGGCTGACTTTCGCCGCTGATGTTCGCCGTGAACGTACGGCTGACGGCCCCGGGTGTATTGCCCTCCGGCATGACCACCAGCGCTACCGATGCGCCGACTACCAACCCCCCTTGGCCGGTGGTGTCTGCAGGGTCATCGATCACGTCTATCGAGCCGTTGCCATCAACGATGCCCACGCCCTGGGACGAGGCCTCATCACCGAACCCGGTGGCCTTGAAGGTCTCAGCCTGACGATCAATATTGACCGCCTCAACTGATTGGATCACGTTGCCGCCTACGGTAACTACACAGTCCTTACCGAGATATCTGGCCATTATTTCGTCTCCTTTTTAGGCGCCGGTGCCGCCGGCTTGTCTTTAACGACGGTCCAGCCCTTGGCTTTCTGCTGGTCCACATGTTGCGGTAAAAACCGCGTAGGGGTGCCCTTGCCGCCGGGTGGCAGCATTGCGACTCTGTTATCCATCGGATCTCCTAAAGCGCTGTGTCTTGCGCCGTGTTGGTGGTGAGGTACATGACGTGGAAGATGATTTCGCGGGTGGTCAGCTTTTTTTCGCTTTCATCAGAGAAATCACCCTCGTTAACGGCAACCGGCATTGAGTCTTTCGCCAGCCCATTCAATTTGTTGTTATCAGCCAAAGCTTCATTGACCTCTTCGATGATCTGCCAGACATCAGCGTCAATGTCGCCAGTGTTTCTGGCTGTGATCTTGATTTTGTATTCTTGTTTCCAGTTCTGAATTCGGTCACCCAGACCCAGTTCGTCTTCTTCGATTTCGGCCCCGCCTATTTCAACGGCAAGCGCTGGTAGGTCCATTGTCTGGTAGTTGTATATGCGCGATGTATGAACGTTGTTACCGGTGGTCTGTAAGCCAGTAATCGTGGCCACAATTACGTCTCTGATCTGATGGGATAAATGCATCAGGGTCGCTCAAGTATCAGAATTGAGAATCCGGTGCCATCTGGCTGGGCGTCAATGATGTTGTAGAGAACAGATTTGATGGTGATCTGTTTGCCAACCGGATCGGCCAAACTGTCTTCGTCAATTTCAAACTGAGGATTGCGGTCACTAACGCCCAAACCTTCAACCTGTGGCTGATCGAATATCCCCAGGACCGGGCAGCCATCTACCGACCCCTCCACAGCGAAGTGATTGGCCTGCAGAAAGATAGATCGATCTTCCTGCAGGCCTATGGTCACTTAGCGGCGCCTTTCTTGGCAGGGGCCTTCTTCGGTTCTTCGTCGTCGCAGCCTTCCTCTGGTGCATCGACAATTTCAGCCTGACCATAGGTAAACAGATCCTGCGCATCTGCCTCGTTGACGTCGTAGATCTTCCCGACAACGCCGCTAACAACCTTTTCAGAACCGACTTCCTTCAGTCGGCAACCACGTAGAATTTTTACTTTCATTGAATGTTTTCCTGCGTTGGAACGAACACCGCCTGCAATTAGGTCGGCGGTGTTCTGGGTGGTCATCACTGTTACGCGTTAATCGCGAAGCTCTGACCGTGGCGGACGGCGATATCAACGTCCTGGAATGCCCGAATTACTAGGCCACCAGACGCTGCGTTCGTCGCTGGATCTGGCATAAGGTCTAGAACGCCCCACATGCCGATGACCAGGGAAGACCAGTTCCCGAAGATAATCCGGTTCGTGGCCAACTGCGTAGAAACGCGGACAGGGAAACCGTTGGCAGCATTGCCACTCAGTATGAACTGAGCAGTGTTTGCAGCTTTCTCCGTCACTTTCATGGAGCCTTTTACAGCCGCAGTAGTTACGAATGCGAGGTTTCCAGCCAACGCATTGGCTGACTCAACGTCCGTTTCAAATTCCACGATCTCTGCCCAGGTAGGCGCTCCAGCGGCCGCAATGGTCACCGAATTGACCCCAAGTTGGTTTACGATTCCGGTCGGCTGGTTGGCGGCGCCCGTCCCCTGCATCGCAGCGAGATCAATGGCAAGGCCAGCACCCGCTGCGAGATCGGCTCGAACCATCGCTTCAGCATCCGGTGAAGATTGCTTCAGGAGTCTACGGGACAGAGAAACACCACCGGCGACCGTTCGAGGCGTCAGCGGAACCTGAGCGGTGGCCAGATCAGTAAGTCCGGCGTCTCCACTCTCTGCCAACCATCCGAACGTCGCCGCACCGGTTTGCTTCGGAATGTCTACATTGCCAACTAGGCCGGTCAGCATGCGAGCCCCCAGTGAGGCCACAACCGAGTTTGCCCGCAGGATCTCGATAAACGAGCTTGCCAGGTGATCGTTTCCAACCAATTCAGCACCAGTTGCTGCGCCGCCTGCAGTCAGTTCCCGCTTTTCAGACTGCACGTCCCAGGGGACGTAAAAGCCTTTCGGGTCTTCGCCCAGGCGTTTGGCGATTTCTACCGAACACTCGCGTTCGAATCCAGCCCGCTCCCAGTTGTTATCAAGGGACGCGCTGATGGCACGGAACAGCGAGTATTCGCCCAGGTCACGGGCATTCAGGTCAAGGTGGGTGGCCGGGCGCTCATTACTGGGCGCACGGGTGGCGATGTTATCCAGAACCAGTTCGCGGAACGCGTCCACGCTGGTGTCCTTTAAACAATGCTCATCCACCAGTTCCCGGCAACCAAACTGATCGCCTATGCGGGTGATGTCGGCAATGCGCTTTCGCTCATTGGCTTGGGCCTCCTGGCGCACCGCGCGTACATCGACGGCTGGTGCTGAAGGGGCAGGGGTTGCAGCAGGCGGCGCCGCAGGGGTGCTGCGGTTTTGGTCGCCAGACTGCGGGGTGTTTTCTTCGGGCATTGTAGTCTCCAAGAGTAAGGGGTTTGTGGCCGCATCTGAGCGGTCAATGGTCGCGTTTACATCAGCGGGGATACTTACAATCGAGACTTCGAAGGGCTCCCAGTCGGTCACACGGTAGGTATCGTCATCCCCTTCCACCTCTTCCAAGGTGGCTTTGTGAACGCGATATCCCACCGACACAGACCGTCGGATTCCATCCTTGACGTCGTCGAAAACCTCGCTTGCCAGCGAACTGTTGCCGAACCGCAATGTGGCAGTGCCCTTGCGCTCCGAAATTTTTACTGACTCGACCGTGCCAATGTGCTGGTCGCGTCGATGCTCCAGCAGTACCGCGGCCCCGGACTTCATCCGGTCCATTCGCACGCTGCTGGGTTTATGGTCGAGAATTTCCCGACCGAACCAGCGTTCCACTGGCTCTTCAGTTGAAAAGGTGACTGTTACCGTGCGCGCATCTTCGTCAACGGCGCGTTGGTCGAAATCGAACGAGCGATAAAGCGCCGCGGTTTCAACCTTCTTGGTCTTCGTCTTCTGGTTCGTCTTGCTCATTTTCGTTGACCTGTTTTGCTGCGTTAGGGTCTTTGATGGGAATGCCACGGTCGCGCATTTTCTTTAGCTCTTCGGCTCGCTCGTCAAACACTTCGTCTGGGTCGCCGCCGCTTTCACGAATGATCGATGACACTGTCTTGGAGCCCATTTCCACGGCGTTGGCGTTGGCTACTGATTCAGATTTCGGATCGACCCAGGCCCACCGCCGCGGCTGAAATAGCACGTCGGAAAATTTAGGGAACACGGGCCCGTCGTGAACGACGGTGCGCATCAGCTCTACCTGAACAGCAATCCAGGCGCGATAGATGGGGTCACATCCAGACCCGCGAACCATCTCCTGCCAACGCATCCAGTTTTCGCGCTCTTCCAAAGCACCGTGGCGCATGCTGGAGAAATTTACGCCCTCCAAGTCGTTGGCCATGCTGTTGTACGAACACAGCGCCCCGGACGCCATACGCTGTTTGATGACCTTGCTGAACGGTCCCATTTGCGTGTCTGGAAAGCGGGTATCAAACGAATGCATCTTGAAACCTGCGCCCACCTGCTGCATCACGCCAGGCTCTATTTCATCGACAACTGCGCCATCATCGTCAACGTCGTCGCCTTCAAACTCTTCGTTGTGGGCATTCTCATAGAACCCCATTTTCGATGCGCCCATCCGGGCGTTGATGACTGCGGCCTCTTCGAAGGCATTGAGCATCTGCATCGAAAACATCGAGGTTGCCAGCCAGGGAATACCGCGTTTCTGACCGGCGCGCTCAGCATCAAACAGGTGAATGATCTGGTCTGCCGGCACTCGGTCTCGCTTCAGTGCCACTGCATAGCCAGAATCCGATGCTGACGTGTTCAGAAAGGTGTTCAGGTGATATGCCACCGGACGCCCAAAGCCATTGAACTCAATCCCAAACCGGATGAAGTTGCCGTTGCGCTCGTCACGGTTGAATTCGATGTCGAGCAAAACCGGGTCCAGGATTTGTAGCTGAATTCCATATGGGCCATAGGCTGCGCCGCGGTGAATTCGCGCTAACGACTCACCATCGATAGCCATACCTGCGACCAACAGATTCTGAATATCAATCCAAGAGAGTTTGCCGGTGACATCGCAGTTGCCTACTCGGCCCCAATCGCACCAGGCGCTTTCGATCTGGGTATTGGCCCTTGCGTCTAGACCGCCTTGACGGTTTTTTGTCCGTGCCTGCATCGTGAATCCCTTCGGACCCACAATGTGGTTTTTGCACATGGAAATGAATTTGCGAGCGAATTCGTTGTTCTGATACTGCTCTCGCGACCTAGCCACCAGTGTTCGCCAGTTGCGGAACACTTCCTGGTCAGATGTCAGTGGAGTGGTGGTCCAACTCGCAGTCAGGTTGCCAAGGGTGGCGGCCTGATATCTCTGGCGACCACGCTTGACCACCACCCTTTGAGTAGTGGCTGGCTCATCTGGGGGCAACTGGGGCAGGTCCGGTGCCCTCATTCGAAACCGCGAAAGAAGGCTCACATCCGCACCCGTACTTTTCCGCGCCCGGTTTGGCCTCGGCCTAAGCCGTCTGCAGCCTGTTCCCTCTGATATAGCCACTCATAGGTGTCGATTTGCTCGCGGATTTCTGCATGAGTCATCTGTGAGATTGATCGGCCTCCGATTGCATAGCTCAGTTGGTCCTGAGAAGCCCGACGCAACATGGCAGCGCGCAGCGCGTCTAGGGTCTGTTTGACGATTGAACGCCCGTCATACCCCGCGTTTTGAATGGCAATATTGACCGCTACCCTCATCTGCCCCTGCCACACGGTGTACCTATCGGTTCCATCGCTGACACTTGCCTGCCAGTTGTATTCGCCTGGAGCCCAGCTGGCAGTTTCTGCGGCGGTCACGTTAATCAAGTGATACCCATCACCGTTATCTGACGACGTGAACGAAATTTGGGCGTCCGGCGAAACCAGTACGTAAGTCAATGCCCAGGTCGGAGGCACATAATCCGCGTGCTTACGCTTGAATTTCAGCGTGTCACCGGCGGTAAAACATGTAGGTTCAACGGTTGGTATCGTCATCGTTTCCAGCTCGTTGCAAAGTTTTTCGGACGCCGACGCGCGGTAGATCGGCGAGGGTCCTTTTTCGTGTTGGCGACAGGCTCTTCAACTGCTGTTTCCGGGTCCGGCAGTTGTGCGTCTGGACTTACACGCAATGTCAGCGTTTTCCAGGCTGGTCGCAGTAGGATCACGGCCGCCATCGCATACTGCAGGCAGTCCCAAGGCTCGTTTCGAGGTTGTGTCTTCTCCCAGACCTGACGACGAAAACCCCGCACGTATTTGGTGACCCGCTTCTCAGCAGTCAGTCCGGAATAAAACGCTTTGTCAGCACTCTCAGAATCTGTAGGAAAGTGACAGTAGTTCGGGCCGGGTTCGGTGTTCTGCAGGTCGTCATAGTTGCGACCCTTCAGGGTGTCGACTCCCAGAGCAAACATTTTCGGCGGCTTAGGCCCCGGAATTCGGGGTTTCGCCATTTCGGATACTTCCGGCCGACCGGCACCGTCGACACCCTTGATCGCATAGAACCGCCGTCCGAAACGTTTCGCACAATATGCGTAAGCCTGCTGAGTGCGGTATCCCGAGTCCACGCAGGCTGACGAAATTCCCATTTCGCTTCCTGACTGGTGTTGAAACTTAGCTTCGGTCGTAAGGTAAGGATCTAGGCGACTCGACCATTCCGAAATAAGCGACGTGTCAGCAATGATCACTTCTCGGTGAATAAACCACCTCTCATAACCTTCAGCCCAGCCCCAAATGTATATCTCGAACCGATCCGCTTGGACGTCTACCCCGGCTGTTAGAACAACTGCGCCGGCAGGCACCTCTGCTTCATAGAGCTCTGCGCGCGCGGCTAGACTCTCGGGATCGGCCGACTCGCCTCCATCCTCCCAAGTCTCTCCCAGAACTTCGTTGGTCCATTGCTTTAGCTTGTGACGATCATCCTTTTTCGCCAGGAAATCTTTTACGATTTCGGACCAAGTAGACCAGGGTGAGTAAAACTCGTTGATGGAAAATCCGGCGGTTCCCTCGAATTCCGCTTCAGCGATCCACTTTCCTTCTCTAAGCATGGCCATTTTGTCTCTTTCGGTTGCCATGCCGCCGCAGTGCTTACAAATCCACACCGGGTCATCGACAGTGCCTGCCTCTGAAAAGTCGATGTCTTTGAATTCCAGCTTCGACAATTCGCCGCAATGCGGACAAGGAACGTTGTAGAACCGCTGGTCACTCTGCTGAAACGCGGAATCAACAACCGACGCCCCCTTGATTGACGGCGTGCTTCCGATAATGACCTTTTTCCTATCCTGGTAGGTCTGGGTGCGTTTCCGCCCAAGGCTTATAGGGTCACCAAATTCCTTGACTTCTTTTGGGTACTTGTCGACCTCGTCGAACAGCACCACGCGCTTCGGCCGAGATGACAAGGAGTTTGGACTGTTTGCACCAGCCAGAGTCAGCTGCCCTCCTGGATAGCTTTTGTTCAGCATGGTGTTATCGCCGCTCTTGCTCTTCTGCTCGGCGACCTTGTCACGCAACGCGTCACTAGCTTGGATAGCCGGTGCTAGTCGATCCTTGGAAAAATCCCGGGCCAGGTCGACCGTTGGCAAGACCATCAAAATCGGGTCTGGCTCCTGGTCAATGAAATACCCCATGACATTGATCAGTATTTCAGTGAACCCAACCTGTGCCGATTTCTTAAAAACGATCGTTTGGGTGTAGCGATCGGTCACCACATCCATCAGCTCGCGCTGATATGGCGCGCGGTCGGTATACCATTGACCTGGTTCTGCGCTTGTTTTTGAGTCTAGCCGGCGGTTCTTGTCAGCCCACTCACTGACGGTTAACTTAGGCGGCGGCCGCAGATTCTCCTGCTGCACCCTCGTCAACAAACGCTCCAACGCCCTCCGAGAGTTCTGCCAGACACTCGTCAATTCCTCGTTCAAGTCCAAGCTTTTGGTTGTCATCTAATCCCAGCTGCGCTCCTAAGCGGGTTTTCAGTGCCAGTAGACGTGAACGAATCCGCGCTGCTGTGTTACCCAGTACATCCACGACGTCTTCTATTAGCACTAGCTCACGTCGCATCTGTTTCAGCTGAATTTGCGCAATAGCCGCCTCGGCAGCCATCTTTTGGCGTTTGGCTTCATCAAAGTTGAGCGATTCGACATCGCCCATGGCGTCCATGGCCACGATGTCTTCGCGCCACAACCTAACCTCAGATGTCTCGACTACCCATGGCTTACCTGACTTGCCCTGCGAGACTACTGGACACCCCTTTCGAATCCATGCCCGGATGGTGTTTAGAGAAACCCCAAAGATGTCCGCGCATTCAGTCAGATTGCATTGCATAGGTGCCTCCCAAGAAAACAACAACAACCGCGTTTTCTGGCGGCTGATATCTACAGAAATACTGCCGTGGGCGCTGACCCGCAGTGA
>CAZLJY010000037.1:16034-23739 GCA_964559945.1 uncultured Gammaproteobacteria bacterium
TTTTCTGGCGGCTGATATCTACAGAAATACTGCCGTGGGCGCTGACCCGCAGTGAGCCGACTAGGAAGGACCCAAGCCACCTGATAAGTCGTCACTGGTTTCGGCATCGTGCAAACGCCTGAACTAGCGGCCCAAGCTACCGCGTCTATGCGACCCCGCCGAATAGTTCAACGAAAGCCATAGACATATAACGTTGAACGGGTTTAATTTTGGGCAGGCGTTTGCACCTTCTTACCGAATCGAAACACCAGCCAAATGTATAGCCTGGTCACCCACGTTGGATATAGCTTCTGAGACAAGCCCAATTTGTACATTTCGAACCAGACTTTCATAAATGCGTGATACGGAATGCCGACCCATGCTGGGACTACAACCGGATCACCGACTGTCACCTTTCCGCCAACAATTCTTTCCAACTCACTGATCAGTTCGCGTTGGCATTCCAGCAAAGGCGTCACCCTATCGGCTCCCACCAAATCGAGTTGCCAGAAGGATTGCCAACCGCGAACCCAAGGCACTCGACGTGGTCAGGTTCGGTTGTAAGAACAGTTGCTTCATCATGACCTACACCCAGGAAAGATGCGCCCATCTTCTTAGCGAATGATGCTGCCGCTTGGAAGGTGGATCGCACACGGATTGATATCACCCGCTTCATTTCCGTTTCCAGATGGATGGTGTACGTGGCTACCCGCTCAATGTGTGCTGTCGTCCAGTCTTTCCCGAACATAGTTATCTCCTTTTTGCGCCCTTGAGTTTCGCAACCTCGCGGTCCAGTTGACTCTTCATTTCTATTGGGTAGCGCTCTTTCACAGTCTTAGGGACTTCAACCGGTGCGGTGCTGGTGATGGCGCTCTCTACTGGCAACCTGATCTCATCGATAGGGCCTCGCGCTGAGCCCTCACGCTGGAATAGCGCCTTCTGTTCCGGGCGTCGGCCCAGTTTGGCAGTGGCAATAAATCCCTTCTTGTACGTACGCCCAGCAATCCTGATGCCGTTGCGCGTTGGCCTGGGTAACTTACCTTTGGGTCCAGCGATGGCTGCAGGTATCGGTGCTGTGCTGATGCCAACAATACGACCGTCGCCCTTGTACGGTTTGTTGAACATCCGTTTGTTGAGTAGCGCAGTCTTTACCCTGGCGCGTTTGGCTGCGGCCCTAAGCCAGCGACTGGTTGCCGTGCGGCTGACACGTAGTATCACGCGCCTATTAACTTTGGGGATCAGCTCTCGCTCGAATCTATTCAGATCTTTGACCAGGTCCTTTGTGATCTGATCGATATCGACCGATAGAGACATAAGTCACCGTGTCTTTACGTTGGGCCTGGCTTCAACCTCGAGGATGAAGGCAGCAACAACGGTCTGATTGTTGGATGTCTCAATTGTGTTTTGAACGATGTACCGAACTCCATTGTCACCGCCAGCTATCTTAATCGTTGTCTTAGTACCCATCGTGTCGATGGAATCATCGCTCAGACCTAGCCCAGACACGGATGACCAGGTGCTACTAGAAATCGTAACTCCTGCAGCCAACCAACCCGTCCAATCCATGGCATAGAACTTTGAGTCGTTCGGATGCTTTGGATGGAATCCTGTCGGCTGGCATACCTCGACGGTCATGGTCTAGGCAGCAACGGCAGTAAGTGTGACGGTCACGTTCAGTGTGTCGCCATCATCCGCAGATTTATCGGCGCCAGTAAATGCACCGACTCCATATAGCGTTCCTGCCGCACCATCTTTGGTGTTGTCCGTCGTGACGAACGCACCACCGATGGTTGTGTCATCGGTATCGATCGAGAACGAAGCCCTGTTAGATGCATTGCTGACTGATTGGTTGGCCACTGCACCAAGCGTTAGCGCCGCTCGTGTTGCCTCGGCGTAGTCACTGACCTCAGCCCAACCCGCGTGGCTCGCCATGGTGTCTCCTGCGGCAACAGTTGGCGCCCCATCCGTTAGCCCCACAAAGAAGCTAGCCGTGTAGTTAGTGCCAAGGAACTGGTTGTTTAGCAGGTCGTCGAGCCCAGTATCCACAACCAGATTGGTGAACTGATCTCTCCACTTCACTCGTCCATCCGGTCCAACGCATTCGAACTCATATAACGTGGACATTCCCACAGGGAAATGGGTCGCCGCTTTGCGGATCAGGGCGGCGCCGAACTCGGCTACCACTTTGGCTGGGTAAAGGTTGGCAATCTTTGCCAGGAGTCGTTGAATAGGGTTCATCTAATTCACCTTGAAATTGCCCTGCGGGCTGACCGTAAATGAGCGCCCAGAACTCTGGACTGTGAAAGTTCGATTGATAGGCACCACTACATCGCCAATCACAGCCGCGAATGTGACGCCTAGGCTTATTGCCATCACGACCATGGCTTCGAGTAATGCTTGCGCAGCAGCCTGGATTCCCATGACATTCTGAAAATCCACTGCTGCTCGTAGCTCTGAGATGGCGGTGATACTGACGCCCATCTCAGAAGCCAGGGTCAGAGCTCCTTCTATGGCGTCCTCGCCGACTACTTCGCATGTCTCTAACTGCGCAAGGTCAATCAGAAGGGCGATTGCAGCCTCAAGCTCAGCAGTTGAACCTGGCAGCGTGGCCAGGGCTGCGTTCAGAGCGAGGCCAGCTTCTAGCGTTGCGTCTGCAGCAAGAGAGATCGCCGCCGACGTTGGCAAAACTAGTGCCGCATCGATCACCGAACCATTAGTCGATGCCTCGGACACTTGCACCGGCAGAGCTAAGACAGCCTCCAAATCCAGTGTCGGCGATAGCACCAATAGCGCATCGGTAGCCAATGCCAATTCGGCCTGTATCTCCGATTGCCCTTGTTGGGTCTGACCCGCGGCGACTGCAAGAGCCAGCGCGACCTCAAGTGAGATAGAGCTGTCCGCCTAAATCTGCGTTGATTCCGAGGTTAACCGCAGCGTCGATTGACGAGTTGCTAACCGATGTAAAGGCAGCGTTCGAAGTGAGGGTCAAAGATGCTTCGATTACCGCCACCGAACTTGGGGCAAAAGCCGCCTCAGTTGCCAGCGTCAGTAGACAGTCAATGAGCCTCGTCGGCGTCGGCGCCATATCCATGCGGATCGCCTCTGCATAAACGGCCGCGTAAGAAGCGTTAGCCGCTGTATCAATACCCATCGATAGCGCTGCATTCAATGCTGCCTCAAACGTCGTCTGTGGCGATTGAAGCAATTCTGCCGAGGCAGCCAGCGTAAGTTCTGCGTCAATGATGCCGGTGTCGGCGCCCATTGGGACAACAGCGCCAATCGAGTTGTTACCCGCCCGTGGATTGCCGTAAATGTCGTTTGTGAGGGCTGTCAGTGCAGCATCTAGCAACCCCGACGCTATTGTTGGTCTGGCAAAGTCGCTACCAAGAATGTTGGCGATGCCGGGCCAAGTAACGCTTTCAAAGTTCGTTGTATCGAAAGCGATATTGTCGAATGCGCTGTTATCGGACGAGCTGTCCTCGGTAGCACACGCGGCGTCCTGAGTTGTGCCTCCATCTATGCAGTTCGACCAATCACCGCCTGCGTAGCAGCTGTTGACGTTTCCAACGCCGTTAAATTCTTCGACACCCTGAGAGGTGTTTGCGCCGCTTCCAATGATGGTCGCGTTATTGATGTTGGCAACCATGCCAGCATCGGCAAACCTCAACCCCCTAACGTTTGTTTCTTGATAAATCAGCAGGTTGTTAATGGTGACGTTTGTCGTACCGCCACGGATAAACACTGCCGTAGTGGCGTTAGGTAGCGTGGCTGGGTTGTGGACGATTAGGCCTGTCGAAATAGTGACCTGAGCACCCGACACGAAGTTAACCGTGTTCCTAGCTTGGCTTGTCGTGTTGTTAACTATTCTGAAGGGGTATGCACCTTCAACAATGACCGTTGCGGCCGAGGAGATATCAAAGCCCTCGTCAAATGGGTCATTGAAATCTACGTAGTAGTTTTCATCCTCGATGCTGATTCTGAGGGCGTCGGCTGATATTCCAGAGTTGAGCTGGAAGCGAGTCGCGTTATCAACACCGCCCCGGCAAAACAGACATACCTCGTCACCAGCACCACCGGGGTCCTCTACTAATACTTGGGTATATGTAGTCCAGGCGTCTGCCCAGCTAGTCCCGTCTCCCGCTCCCCCAACAACCGTCGGGTCTACGAAGCGATTGATTAAAGCCATTTAGGAACAGGGTCTTTCAACCATTACGCAGACAGTGGAGTTAGGGCAGCTTCCGATGCTGGCAATCTCCGACTCGCACACGAAATCGTCAGGTGTCCCGCTACCCTGTTGCAATATCACCTGATCTACGGCGCTCAGCCATCGAGCGGTAAAATCCGTGGGCACCGTAGGATTGATGTTCATAACGCGGGCAGGAGATGTGAGAGAAGCGGTTGCATCTTCGCAGCTGTTGCAGGCTGACCGAATAAAGTGACTCTCGAGCGTCGGCAGGACGCTATTTTCGAATACGTATCCCGCTGAGCCGTCTGCCTTGTTAAATGGATTGCTCACCTGTGCATGGTTAGCAAACACCACGTCACGGAACCGGCACCGCTCAGGACCGTTACCTGCGCAGGTTCTCAACGCGATGCTGTTTTGATTTTCGGGGCAGAACTGCACATGATCGGCAATGCCAGGAGGCCCAGCAGTGCATGACACGGCCTCAAACACTGACTTGTCGAACAACCAGCCGTCAGTTTCCTGCTGGTAAGCGTATAAGCCGCGTGATGCCGTTGTGCGAATATCCGCGTTGGTAATGGTTGTTCCCGCAGGACCGGACCGGAACTGTAGTGGTTGGTGCCAATCGCCCCAGCCTCTACCAGCGAAGATCTGCGCTCGGTCTACGGTGACAACGGTCTGGCTAATGTAAAGTTCGCCAGGCGCAAAGGAGTCAACTGCCTCATCACATAGACCGTCAGCGTCCAGCGTTCGGCAGAACCGCAGGTTATTCAGTACAAGATTGCCGCCACCGGTATAGATGCCGTTGCGGATGTGTGCTGAATTCAGGGTTACATCTGAACCCCCAGTTACCCACACTTCACCTGCGTCAAGGCCATCAACCACGGCGTCTGCGCTGTGGTAGCTGACGATAGGCTGGCCGTTGCAGGTCGCGCTGGTAAGGGACACCGTCTGGATGTTTCGAGGGTCGCCACCAAGGCAACCGCCGATAGGGTTTGTGATCGTCAGGTTGTTAGCGGTAACGCCAGTGTTGTTTGCCCAGATACAAGTCGGGGTATCAGATTCGGACGCCGCACAGGTCACATCTACATCTTCAAACACCTGAGACTGAGCGCCTAGCGAAAACTGCATATGGACCGCCGCGCCTGGGGTGACGTTAAAGCCCGCCCACAATGCAGGGTCCATGCTGTTTGAAATACTAGTACGCCTTATAGCCCCGAGGGACGTGCCGCCGCCGATAACTAGCACATTGCCCCGGTGCCGGTGTGATCGCGTGGTATGCAGGGTTACGTCTTCAATCGCATAGTTCGTGCAATCGTCAAGATAGACTGCCGTGACGTTCCAGCCATTTTCGTTGGCCGCTTCGCTCTGACGAATGGTGCCGCCGGTCAGGGTGAAGCTATCCGCTGCTGAGCATCGAAGTACCTGCCCACTAGACGCGTTGTCGTTGCCTACCTGAGAACTAGTGGCGACAATCTCAAAGCCAGCCAGATCCAGCGTCACATCGTCGCCAGTAACTTCTAAGCAGATGCCCGTGGTCGCGTCCACGGTAAGGTCTCCGGCCAGGTAGTATTCGCCGTCATCCAGAACGCCGCAGGCCGTAATCTCTGTTCCAGAAGGGGTTGGGGGTCGCCCAAAGTCGGGTGAGTTGGTGAATCCCGCGTACTGGCCCGCTACGTTGTCAAAGCACACGCGCTCGGGTGAGCCGCCCAGCGCTTGAGCTGCGTATGTATCCAACGGGTCGTACCGGTTAATGAAGCACGCACGGCCCTGGTTGTCTGGGCCTGTCAGCTGATATGCGGATTCCAGCAATGCACGGTCTTGTGCGCCTGCACCACCTACTGCGGTCAGCGCAAAGAGCGCAGCGAGAATTCGCATATTAGTTACCCACCGGGATTTTCTGACTGATGATTTCCATCGCCTTGATTAAGGCCGCGTTATCGTTCGTCGCTTCAGCAGGCGCAAAGGTAATACCCCCGTCCGCTGTTCGGATGAACTCAAAGCCCTGGGCGTATTCTCGGCGAGATTTGACCCAGCTCTCGTTGCCCTGTGCGTCGGTGTACTGAGCCTCGAATGCATAGGGCTGGATTAGTGAGCAGGCAGATAGCAGGAGGATTGCCACAACCCCCAAAGCCGTTTTATAGATTTTTTTCATAACCATCACCTTTTAGTGTTGCGTCGATTTCCTGCGGCAAATGCTCGTCAAACCACTCAGAGTGACCGCCTATCGTGTTTGTCCAGTCGCGGTTAACAAATCGCTCATCGTTACCCTGGTAGCCCACGCGGCCCATCTGGCCCCAGTCTGAGTTAGGCAGGAACCGACCGAACCAGACCGCCCAGTCCCGCTTGGTGTGCCATACGTGGATGCGTCGAAAGGTTGCCGGGTAATCCCTGGAGTCGATGTCCTCGTCTAGGGCCGGGCTTAGAAAGATGCAGCTTTCAGCCTTCAGGCCCACCCGTGAGGCGTCGTGGATGATGTTGCAGCCATTGGAGTGGCCGATAACCACATCGCCACGCTTAGCCACCTTGACAAGCTGCACCACCGCATCGAATGAGCGTTGCTCTGTTTCGCCACGCCAGAAGGTGCGACCGTATTTGATAACCCTTACTGCGTAGCCCCTAGCCCTTAAGCCAATGGCTAACTGGTCCATGTATTCGCCGCGTGATCGCCAGCCATGGACCAGATAGATAGTCATGGATTAGACGCGGGTCAGACCGGAACCACCAACAAAGCCGCCCGTGGTCTGGGGGGACAAGTCAGCACCGATTGCCAGATTGGCCTTGTTCTTTAGCCACTCTTGGCATTCGACGATTGCGGCTTCTCGCGGCAACTCATAAATAAGATTGACAGGTGGAACGACAATCAAGCCTTTAACGGGCCCATCTTCCGTCTCAGCCATGCGGGCAATGCTTGAGCCACCAAGCCGGTTGATGAACCACTTCGGGTCAGCCTCGATAGCGGCCTTCATGTAGGCCAGCACCTCAATTTCCCGCTCGCTGTTTCCCTCATGCGGGTACAGCAGCCGGGTGGGAGCCTCGCTTAGCAGTGCAGCCATGGCCTGACCTACTTCACGGGTGCCATAAAGGCCGCGAACGTATGCGGCAAAGTCGTACGCCTCACCGATACCAGCGGTCTGCGCGTTGTCGATGAGTCCACGGGTTTCTGCCCATTCATCAAACCAGGCGAAAAACTGGTCTTTATTAATATCCATGTGGAATTACTCGTTTTGAATTATGTGGGGCGCAGGGGGGAGTCAAACCCGTACCGACCAGAGAGTGGTTTTGGTCGTCCGCTCGACGCGGCTGCGCATAGAAAGTTGCAACACCACCGGCCAGGCACCCCCGACCCAAAATGGTATTGCGTAAATTGGTGGCCCCTTTAGGTTACAAAGCGGGGCCGTACTTCGGATCAGGCAGCCATCAATTCCGCATGTTGCTCAACCCGCGCCAGGAATTCCGCTTCTTTGGCCGGGTCGTCAGATGTTTGATAGTTACGCGACCAGTAGTCGGTCACGCCAATGAAGTCACCCAGCTCTGGCAACT
>CAZLJY010000037.1:23839-30342 GCA_964559945.1 uncultured Gammaproteobacteria bacterium
TAGTTACGCGACCAGTAGTCGGTCACGCCAATGAAGTCACCCAGCTCTGGCAACTCTTCCGGGTTCATCCAATATTTCATTCGCACCATGCAGATTGAATACCGCATGTCCCAGTAAAGACGATCAATCACCGGCTTTCCTGCGCCAATACCGTTGACCCTTCGGATCATTGCCAGCGCAGCCCGTGGTCCTGGTCGCTGTTCCCGAAGGTAGCGCCAGATATCGTTGTACGTTGGTGGCTCGGTTTGTCCAAGGCCGCGAGCATATCCGCTGCCGTACTGACTGATGGCCTCTAGGCCTTTGCTCTCATGCAGGATAGTGAAAAGCGTCTGTTGACGGCCTTTGGGGCTGTCATACGGTGAACGCATGGCCTCAAAGCAGGGGTTAAATACGAAGTCTCTGAACTGCTTGGGATCAAGTCCCATTCTTCATGACTTCCTTTTCCAAAAACTCAATCTTTACGTCGATCTTTTCCATCCGTTTGATCAGCCGGTCCCGCTCGCGCTCTGCAAAAACCCTATCTCTGCTAGCGTCAGCGGCGGTGTATCGACTCTGCGTGGCGAGTTGAACCTTCCCATCGATCCGCTCAAGTCTTGCCGTATATAGCGCCAGCTGTGCTTCCACGACGCCAAGTTGTTCGCTGTTTGATGTGACTGTCTTGCCTACCCAAAGAGTCACCGCAATCAAAATGGCCATCATGTAGTTAATGACTGGCACTTTTTGCATGGATTCCGGCATACGATTCCTTTAGGCACAAAAAAACCCGCTGCACCGGTTGGTGAGCAGGCTCCAGAAATAACAAAGCCCGCGCGAAGCGGGCTACTTTGGTTGTACGAAAAAATTACCTGTTTCTGAGTACTTAGTCAATAAGTATTATTTTTTATGAAACAAAAAACCCGGCCGAAGCCGGGTTTTTCAATCGAACTTTTATTCTGATTACGCAGCTTTTTGTTGCTGTCGCACGTAATCGTGCGCCAATGGGGAGAACCAAGTAACTCCCGTTATATCCTCTCCCATGGTCGCAACAGCTTCTTTCACCGCGTCACGCACGGCAGAAGTAATAGCCCCTTTTCGCTTCTTAAACTGTTGATGGGTCATAAGATTCACCTTCCTTTCAAGTGAGACATGTAGCTGAGTGTCAAGTTTCGTTGACGCTCTTGTAGAATTATTCTACAGGTTTTTGGTATGGGCACCAGTGACAGAGTTAAACGTTTACAAATTGTCAAGGGTGCACATTTTAGGTAATTATTCCTTTATTTGTCATTCCAGTTGGCTGGTTTTTCAACCACCAGCCAGCCATTGTGAGACGTGACCTCGCACCCTGGCAGGATAGCTCGGTCCGTTAGGGCCTTGCCTACGATTTCGAAAAACCGTCTATCAAGTGGCAGTTGACCAAGTATTTTCAATTGTCTGGCGGGATAGTCTTCATATGTGTGGTTAAGACCCGCGACAATTACAGTTACGGCAATTGAAACTAATTCTTCAATTTCGTGTTCGTCATCGGGATCGATTCCTTGAAATCTTGGGGACGGTATCAGGGACAAAATTTTAAGCGACTCATGCTTGTGGTACGACAGCTCCAGCATTGCTCGGGTTGATCTTTCCGCACTGTTAGTAACAATAGATTTCCAAAAACAATCGTTATTGTTTTCCCCTTTAAGGCTATTTTCGCAGTACTGAAGCGGCGCGATAAATATGCCTGGATTTAGTCCAAGCTCGTCGACATAGCCTAGCCATTCCTCATAGGTTTCTTGCAATAAACCGTCTGTAACATCGACGATGTTGTGAGTTAGGGGTTCCATTCCTTACTTTCTCCAAGTTCGATTATGCTTAGCCGGTACTTTTTTCTGAATACATAATACCCTTAACATGCCCTTCCATGTAGGATCTCAACATATTCAGCTTTTCCCTGTAAGTCTTTAAGCTAACGCCCACTTCGCGTGAACATTCCGCTTGGCTAAGATTGTATTTCCGTCCATAAACAAACTCGTAAAGCGCCACACCCACCCAGCTTGGGCGATCCGGATATAGCTGAGCAATGACCATGTCGGTTTTGTCTGCCCTAGTGATATCAGTTGGGTGTTCACTCGCACCGCCTGCGAGGCTAAGGTCCCCTTTGTATTTTTGCAGCAATGAAATGATGTGTTGCTTGCCGTTGCTAACCTCTCTCATATACATCCTGCCCCATTCAATAAGCAGGGCTTCTGCGGCTTTTCTGGTGGGTGACAGCGAAAGTGTGTTTCTTGAATCCCTGACCCAATCTGACGCTTCCCACAGGTCTTTTTCCTTAGTGCGAACAGTGGCGTAGTCGGCCAGCTTTTGCATGCGGCCAGGCACCATGGGGCCATCGACACCCTCTAATTTTGTTCCATCAGCCCAGGCAATTAGCACCCGGCCAACATGGCGTGCTTCATCTGGAGTCACTTGACCACCTCGATTTCTATTGGGAACAGGTCTTCAACCATTTTCTTCTTCATCTTGAATTCCGGGGTTTCGAATCCTTTAACGTCCACATAGTGGATTGAGCCATCGGCCCAAAATTCCAGAAAGTCGACGCGATAGGTCACACCACCTGGTAGCTGGATCGGCACTTGGCGGTGGAAGTAGAAAACCTCGCCGGCATCGATCCTTAGTTTCAATTGGGTGTAGTACCTACCCTCGCGTTTGGAATCGAAGCGGATGCCATCGATCACCACAGCGGTGGCGCTGTATTTGTGAGATTTGCCTTTGGCTTTAGCTTTGGCAACCTGTTCGCTGCGTCTGGCCAGATAGGCTTTGTACTCGTCGTCGGTCATGCGTGCCGCGCTCATTATCGTGGCAGCTCCGCGGTACGGCATAGCTTGCCGGCGACCATGTTCACGATTTCACTGGCTGTCCCGGTGGCCTCGACGCTGTGATCCAATCGACCCAACAGCAACGGGGTAGGGGTTGGCTGCATGTGCCAAACCGACCCACCCACGGCGCTGACCAGGTCGGCGTGATCCTGGGTTTCCAAATTCGTAATTACCCGGTTGGTGTCGAATACCACATCTGCGCATTCGTCCATGCTGGCTGGCTTGAACTTATAGGCATGCTCCAGTGCGGCAATCACCGCTCCCTGGTTTTCTCCTGGTGCGACGGCTATCAATTTCACGTCAGTTTCCGCCGGGTTCGGCAGTAACGAGCCATCAGTAGGTAAGACGTGAACTCGCGATCGCTGCGTCTTGTGAACCAGCCTACGTAGTGAATATCTCCATCTGACGTGTATGCGGACCCTGTACTCACCGGTTTGGTGAATAGGTGACCGTCGTCCCTGGCTCTATCGCAAAGACCGGCGCAGAAGAGCAGGGCATCGGCACGCACCACTTGACCATGGACCCAGTCAACGCACGCGCTAAGGCTGTCAACGTTCAGGTTCATGCTGCGCGCTTCCGGTATAGAAATTGATCCTGTGCCTGGGCTATCTGATTCGCCTTGCTTGGGACCCACTGCGTTGGCAGATTTCGACTCACGACATGGGATTCGATCATTCCCAGGGCCCGCATATGGGAACAGTGGTTGTAGACCTGAAGCCGGGTGAGCTCAGTGATATCCATCAGCTCTCGGGTGTTGATGAAAGGCTGCACGTAAATCAGCGCCTTTATGCGATCACGGTCAGTCATCAGCTCGCCAGGATCCTGAAATGATCGGTGCACTCAGGCGCCACGTCTTCACCCCAGATCAATCCGCAGGCCCTGCAACGCATGGCGGTGGTCTTCACACCGGATCTAATCACCACACCGCTTTTGCAATGGCCGCAGTCAACGGTGCCCCATGGTTCATCTACCTCTCCCCACCCGAAGCAGTTATCGCAGACAACCCCCTGGTCGATGTTCAGGCTTCCGCACTCGCACCGGGGCAGGGTCTGGTTCACTTAAGCCGTTCCTCGGCCAGTGCTTCTTTGAAAATTCGCTCACAGTCGCTGGTCTTGGCCATGTGGAATTGACCAGCTACGCGCTTTGCCGCTGCCTCGGCTTTGGGGTCCGTCCAGACGAAGTCAGGCGGTTTGTTCGCTGCCAGCCAGTCGTGGCAATCCTTCCAAGCGTCGTTGTCCTGCGTGTTGTGGTGGATCTTGCGCAGGTAGCTGACCGGGTCGGTCTTGTCCTTGGCAAGCAGCAGGGCCTGCAGAGCACCGGCGTCGCCCTGTGATTTGCGCAACTGACCAACGACCTGTCGGGCTTTCTGCTCTGGCACTCCAGCGTCAGTCAGGATCTTCACACCGGTATCGAATATTTCTTTGACCGGGTGCTGTTCAGAGTTATCCACAGGGCGAGGCGGGTCATCCGCCTCTAGTGCGTTAGCACTAGTACTACTCTTCTCTTCTTTAGGTAACGGTGCCTGCGTTACTTTCTCGCTGTTGGCAGCGCTAGCTTTACCTTTGTGTTTGGCGACCCTTTTAGCTGTAACCGCCCGATTCTTGGCGGTTTTTCCGTTGTGGCGTTCGAAATTCACAATCGCCAGAGTGTTGTCGCTTTCTTCTAGCCACCCAACGGCAACAAGTGCGCCGCAGAAATCCGGAACACCAACCAAACGGTCGAGTAACTTTTTGGTAACGCTGCCTGCGTTACCAATGCTAACGGTGCCAGCGTTACCGTTTTCGGTTTGCTGGTCGAACCAACCCCACACCCTGAGCAGCTTTCCGACCACCGCGTCAGGGTCAATGTCGAACTTCTCAGCGAGTGCCCATACCTCGGGCTTGTCGGAGGTGGCCAATTCGAACTTGATCCAGTCACCGGCCATCAGGGAGTCACCTCGCCGGTTCCGCCCTTGGCCACGGAAAAAATGGGGGTCCACCGTGTTACGTTGAGAACCCCCGTAATCACAGCAACAGCAGGAGAACCCCCAATGCCAGAAATAAAATTACCCATTACGCCGTCTGGACACGTCACAGCACTAGATCTGCTGATCAAAGCTCTGTACCTGGACGTCTTGGAGAATGACCCGGAGAGGTTTCAGCGACTTCGAAACACCATTTCTGATTGGGGCGCGTCACACGACGATCAGCACGGAGAAGAGCTGAAAAACAACCCACCGGAATATCGATCAGTACAGAAGACGGCAAACCGCATGTTGGATGCGGTCGAATCGCGTAAACAAAAGAATTCACGCGGCGACCTCGCCTGACAAATCCAGTTGGTAGGTAATTGAATCTGCGACTGCTTGACGGTCGGTCGCAGCTCTTCGCCTGACTTCATTTTCCAGCTGATTAAACGCTTCCTGGACCCGTATTTGGTCCTCGAGCGTAATCCCAAGGAAAAGGTCTAGCGCTGGTGAGGTGCTGGGTTTTCCAGCGACGGTGGCTGGCAATGCCGCGATTACTCCAAAGAATGATCGTCTATTCATACGCGGGTTTCCTTTAGGAATTTCTTGATGACGTTGAGCTCGTTATCACGCTCAGCCAGCGCCGCTTGGGTGCGCGCTAACTCCTTCTCGGTTTCGGTCTGGAGCGGCCGGACACTGGACCAATCAAGCCCGCAGTGGTGATGAAGCCACATGAGGGGAACCATGTTCCCGCAGTACTCCATGAAGTTGACCAATTTTTCGTGAGGGAAATGGGCCTTGTTGCTGAGCACCCTGGACCAGTGGCCGGAGTCCATCTTCAAAGCGTCGCAGATTTGCGCGGCTTGTTTGCCGGAAAGGGTCGCGCACAACTTGATCGCGCTGCTAAAGCTAGGAAGTGCCAAAACACGCGATATATCTGCGGTCTCGGCGGGTCTGTTGAGGGGTAACTCAACCTGCGGCAATTCATTTGACTCCACTTGACGGTCCTCGTCGGGGTAAAAAAAGGTCAGGCGGCTGCTTCAGTAGGAGGCAGCCAGTTAGGGTCTGGGTAAAGGTCCGGACGCAGTTCGTGGGGGGTTATCTGACAACCAGCCCCACGAACCGCATTACAAATTGGAATTACTTGCTCACCAGGCAGGGGTCGCACGCCCTTGCACCATTGGTTAATCGCTTGTGGCGATACATTGATGAGGTGAGCTAGCTTGGCTTGTCCGCCGACGTGTTCCGCCGCTTTTCGAATTGCATCCATGGACGTATTGAAGCATAGCTTGATATTAGGAGTAAAGCATATGTTGATGGGATGTAAGATGGAACTGCGGGATAATCAAGCAATGCCTGATAACCCGAAAACAGAATTGATCGCTCGGTTGAACAAAGCGTTTGCCGGTAGCGGATTGAACAAGTCACAACTCGCGAAGGCCTGTGATGTTAGTGATCAGGCAGTGCAGGGTTGGTTCAGGGTAGGCACGATTTCGCGCGAGAAAGCTCAACTCGCCGCAGAGGCAATGAATGTCGGCGCGGATTGGCTGTATTTCGGCTCAGGCAAAGAAAAGGCGAACAGTGGCGGACTATCCCCAGTAGGAAAACTAGGCGGGGAAATGTTCGAGAAGTTAGGAAAGGAAGATCAACGGCTGGTGCGCGATCTTATGAACCGCCTGCTTGGCGACTCCAAATAATGGGCAAGCTCATCAATTGTACAGCCT
>CAZLJY010000038.1:0-29648 GCA_964559945.1 uncultured Gammaproteobacteria bacterium
GTCGAGCCGTAAGCGGGGCAGGAGACTTTAACGGTGACGGCATCAGCGATTTGATCATCGGGGCGCCATCTGCCGACGGGCCGAACTTAAGTTCCGGGGAAAGTTACGTGGTGTTTGGCCAGCCAGGGCTGTTTCCGCCGTCCTTTTCCTTGGGTGATCTCAATGACCTAACCGGCCTGACAATTATAGGAATTAATACCAGCGACGTCGCGGGTCGGCAGGTCGCCGGGGGGGGTGATTGGAACGGCGATGGCCTGTCTGACATTGTCATCGGAGCGCCGTACGCCAATGGGTCAGGTGTCGATAATGGAATCAGTTACCTGGTATTCGGTACCCAAACACCTGGAGCCATTTTGGACCTTTCGAACCTGGACGGAACCAACGGTCTGGCGCTGCGCGGTATCGCAGACTTCGACAGCAGCGGCCGCGGGCTGGATCTTTCTCAAGACGTCAACGGCGACGGTATCGATGACCTGATTGTCGGTGCGTATCTCGGGCTCGACGAAAATACCGGGCAAGCCTATGTGATCTTCGGGCGCACCCAAGGAATTCCGTCCGAAATTGACCTGGCGTCACTCAACGGTACCAGTGGATTTTCGATAAACGGCGTCGGTCCTAACGACCTTGCGGGAGTTTCCGTGGCAGCGACCAAGGATTTTAATCGTGATGGAATCGCCGATATCGTGATTGGCGCTAGCAGCGCGAGAACACCGTCTTCTCAGGGAGGCGCGGCCTACGTGATTTTCGGATTTGATAATACGCTGATTTCCCAGGTCGAACTGGCTGGCCTAAGCGGGACCAATGGATTTGCGATCACAGCAGATCAGTCAGCCAGCCGATTCGGCCTAGACGTCAGTTCAACAGGAGACATCAATGGCGACGGTTTCACTGATGTTGCCATTGGCGCAGAATTGGGCAATGGTGGTTTGGGCAATGTATCGGTGGTGTTCGGCAGTGACCAGCCGTTCCCCGCATCAATTTCCGCTGGCGATATCGACGGCAATAACGGATTTAGGATCACCGGCAAAGATGGCTTCCCCCGCCTCGGCTATGCCGTCAGCGATGCCGGTGATGTCAACGGCGATGGCCTGGATGATTTGATCGTCACCGCAGGGCGTTTTTACGGTGGTGAGGCCTATGTCATTTTCGGATCAGATACCCCTTTTCCTGCCACCATTAATACTCAAAACCTCACCGGTATTGATGGTCTGGCACTCGGCCCCATCGACAGTCCTGGCCAAGACGTTTCGGGAATTGGGGATTTTAACGACGACGGAATCGATGACATCCTCATTAGCGACGAAGAGGCACAAAGTGTGGCGGGCGAGAATTTCGTCGTGTTTGGCAATGCCGCGCCCTTCAGCCTGGGTGACACCAGCTTTCTCATTGCGCAGGAAGAGGACGATTTCGACCCTCAAGGCAGCCTGCTGGATTTTACCGTTTCTGCCAACTACCTGGATGCTGATCCCTTTGCTGGCATCGCCGTCATTGCTGATACCAGCACGCCGGCTCAAGGGCTGTGGCAATACAACGCTGACGGCAGTAGCTGGCAGCCCTTGCCGACGAATCTGTCGGATACCAATGCCTTGGTACTCAATGAAGATGCGGCACTCAGGTTTGTACCGGCAGCCGATTTCAGTGGCCAACCGGGCGGGCTCACCACCCGGTTGTGGGATGGGCGCTGGCGCCAGCCGGGAACGGGCGTTGACATCACCAACGCCGTTGGCGCAATGGGCGGGTTTTCCAATGATGACAATCTGTTGAACGTGACCCTCGACATTACCCCCATCAACGATGCACCCAGCTTTGCTGCACAAAACCCGCCAGCGGTTAACGAAGACCCAGAGGGTGTCACGGTTAGCAATTGGTCAACCTTCAATCCAGGGCCAGGAGAAAGCAATCAACTTGTATTGGCTTACCAGGTAGCCAATGTATCCAATCCGGGGCTGTTTTCTATCTTGCCAACCATCGATGCCCTAGGAAACCTAGTATACGATCCACGCAAAGATGCCAGTGGCCAGAGCAATTTCGACGTACGGGTACTGGACTCCGGCAATAGTGACAACGGCGGGTCAAACGCCTCGGGCTTTCAGACATTCACGATTACGGTAAACCCGGTCAACGACCCGCCGCAGCTAATCGCCTCAAACCCACCGCCAACCATCACTGACAGCGGCTCACAGGTGGTGAGTCAATGGGCCGCGTTCAACGCCGGCGCACCGGATGAAAATTTTCAGCAGGTCACCATCGATGTAACGTCGGTGGAAAATGAAAGCCTATTCGCCGTTGCACCGACAGTCGATGCCCAGGGTAATCTACGTTACACCCCAGCGTCGGGCATCAGTGGCACCACGGCTTTCTCCGTTCGGGCCAGTGATAATGGGGGCACCGCTAACGGAGGTAGTAATGTCTCCGAAGAACAGACCTTTGTAATTGAGATTCGCGCGGATGCGCTGTTTTTAGATAGCTTCGAATAGCTGCCGAGTCTCCACGTTGGTTATTCAGACACCGTGAGGAACAAGGTCTGTCGATCCCAGTTCCCTGACCCTGTCAATTTTACCCGTAACAGGTAGCGCCCGGGCGGTAGGATGTTGTCTTTCATTACATTGGCCTTGGAAACCGCAGCCTGACCGCCAATGCGAACACTGGAATTGGACACCAGCTGTTCGCTGGAGGCAATCTCCACTGCCTGCAGCGGTACAACTTGTACACTTAGCGATCCTGGTTGGCCATACCATTTTTCTGCACCCTTAACGATGAAACCATCAACCTCCAACTCACCGCTAATGGGCTCAATAATTTCATAGAGGGTGTCATCGACATAATGGGAAACCTCCTCATAGCCCTTCAGCAGTTTTTTCGTGGTTTTGCTTAGCCTAGTACTTTGCTGACCATTCACCGTGACCTGGACGCAATGCCCGGCTCTAGGAAAACACTTAGGAGACTTACCGAAACCAACGCTCGGCACGCTCTGTAGAGCAGTCATCACCAGCAATAGGATCAGGATGTTTTTTGATGAGGGCAGCGAACGCATCGTATTTTCTCCAGCGCTAAGGAACATAGATCAACATACGTTGAAACTCAAAAAATAGTGACGTTAGTTGGTTCCCAATTTACAGCATCTTTCTCAACAGTTTTGCTAACGTGCGTTTTTCGCTAACACTGAGAATCTCCAATTGCTGGTCCGCGGTCTGAAAACGCTTTTTCGCCGCTTTGACCGCGAGGGATAAACCTTTACGGGTTAAACCCGCTTTCTTGCTGCGCCGATCGTTAGGGTCTTCTATCCGAGTGAGTAGGCCCGCGTTCTCCAGCCGGGCAAGAGCGGTGGTCATGGCACCTGAGGTCAGTAGAACGGATTCCAGAAGCTGGGTTGGCGTTAGCTCATAAGGCGATCCACAGCGCCGCAGTGTGGCCAGGATGTCAAAATCGGTATACGTCAGTCCAAACGGCTTCAGCGTTTGTTGTATCTCGCCATCCCAGCGATTAGCCAGCAGCATGACCCGACCCACCACGTCCATAGCGTTGGTATCCAGCTCTGGCAGTTCGGTTTTCCACTCCTGCCTTAAGCGGTCAATTAGATCGAGCTCTATGGGTTTAGCTTTTGCCATGTTCGCTATCCGATAAACGCGATGTCGTTATTCAGGAACTTGCCACTTTAGCGCAGGAAGCGTGATGCTGTCGGGCAGTTGTTTGGTATCGCCCGTTTTGATCCAGGCAAGCACAGCTTGACGAAAATCAGGAAACGCCTCTTCAGCTTCCCGCAGAGCGCCGTGGGATCCGCCATGGACAACCACATAGTGATGGTTGCTAAACATGGCTCGAATATGAGGTGCATTGGCCAGCGGAATAGAAGTATCCCAATCACCCTGGATCAATAGGGCAGGAATATCGGTGTTCAATGGACGCCTAAACTGTTCGCCCAGATCTGACGGCCAATCCGCACATAGATCGCCGCCAATGAGGTTGTGGACAGAAAGCACGCTGTCTTTCCCATCATTCATCATTTTTGCCCGTCGCGCTGGACTGATGCCCGACCCACACTCAACAGAATAATAGGCGGCCACGTCCATCGATTCATTTCGCCACCAATTGGCCAGTCGCTCCATTCCTCCCGCCATGTCGCCGGATAACATGGTTAGCATGTCGGAAGGCCATACTGGCAATAGATATCGCCACTGAGTTCCCCGGGAGTAGCCGCGGCTAAGCAGGCGGAGATCGTCGCCGGTCAACAACACCGTTTGCGTGGGTGCATCGTCTGAGGGTTGATACTGTGCGGCGATCGACTCCTGATCGGCCTTGCGAACCAGATTGCGAAACTCATCGAGGATATCAAGCTCGCCTAGAACCGGTTCCAGGGACGGCGCGCGTTGGGCAGCCTTTGCAATCCGGCCCAACTGCGCTTCAACTTCCAAAGGATTGTCGAAGGTGTGATCGGGCCCTTCCAGGGCACTGAACGTGACTCGACTCACTAACTTAGGGTACTGGCGAATCAGCGCCATACCCCAGTGAGAACCAAAACTGTTGCCAGTGATTTGTAGGGTTTCATAGCCCAGCGCCTGGGCAACGTCGGCCACGTCGTTGGCCATCTCAATAACGTTGTAGGCGGACAAATCTATGCCTTGATTTTCATACAATGAACGACAAACTGCTAAACCCGTGCGTAAACGTTGAAAACGCTCAGCGGCTGTGTCGACCTCTTCGATCGTTACGGACGGCATATCGGGACAGGGAAGCTCCCCTGATGGTCCAAATCCTCGTTGCCCGACGATGACCACATCGGCAATTTCGGTAAATCGCTGGAAGAAGTACTCGTAGTATCCCTCCCGTGCCAGATCCTCCTCGATGCCCTCGTATCCTGGTCCGCCTTTCAGAATGAAAATAGGCGGGGCGCCCGTATTTTGTGCTGAGCTTTTGGGAAACCTGTGAAACTCCAAGTCTAGGGTTCGCCCACTTTGAGTGCTGCGGTTTTCCGGCACTGACACAATTCCGCGTTGGTAGCGATACGTTCCACCGCCTGTCAACTGCACTAGGCGTTCATGCCAACGAATGTCCGCCGGGGTTTTGTCTCCCACAGTTGCTGGCGTGCTGCAGCCTGCAACGAATATCGCCAGCCCTAGAAAAATCGACGTGGTGAATCCTAAGGCCCTATTCCGTGAACTCATCAACCGCAACTCCATTTATCTTTAAGTAAAGATAATGGAGACAATATATCTTGATGTCAAGATATATGGCCGATACACACCCCATTGGATGTCGATCCAATCACTCAAAGGAGTTGGCGAAAATTGTCTCCTGTAGGGGAACGCCAGCCGCCTCATAGGCGCCAATGTCACAGCCTGGCTGACCATTCCCCACGCCATCGGTGGCGCGAGGCATGCCCCGTTGGTCGGTTGCTGGACAGGGCACCAGCACGCCACCGTCAAGGGCCGGGCTGTTGTCGGTTAATGCGTAGGTGCGGGTGGGTCCGTTGTTATCGCTAAGCTCGGTGATGCCCGGCGCCACATTGAGTTTATCGTTGCTGGTGTTCCAGCCACCACAGTCCTGTGCACGCTCCACCAGGTTGCCACCGCGGGAGATCAATGTGCCACCCTGAGCTTGGCAATCTGGGCCGTTGCTGGCGACGTTGCGGGCCAGCAGCGTGTTGGTGGTATCCAGGGTGCCTGCAGCCAGCAATACGCCGCCGCCGGATGCCGCTGAGTTACCCGCCAGGGTGACGTTGAGCTGGGTCAGCGAACCGCCATCCACCATCAACCCGCCACCGCTTTCGCTGGCTCGGTTGGACGATAGAGTCACGTTGGTTAACTGCACCCCGCCTTGGGCAACAAACACGCCGCCGCCTTGAGCAGCGGAATTCGCGCTGATAACGCTGCTTTCAATCACCAGAGCATCCGGTCGGGTGCTATCAACATAAATCGCGCCGCCAACACCCTCGGCATCGTTACCGGTGATTCGCACGTTACGCAGGATGACCTGCCCATTTTCACCAATACGGATGCCGGCGCCGTTGAGGCCTTCGTCTAGGTTCGTCAGACCGCCGGACAAGGTCACCCCTTCCAGCACTAAGGTGGCAAATACATCAAATCCACGGTCAATACCGCCAGCCGTAATAAAGGTGTTCTGCGGCCCGTTGCCTACAATGGTGAGATCTTCAAAGACATCCAAATCGCCGTAGCCAGAATCCGGTGAAACCGGGTTTGCATTGGACAAAGCAAACACCCCGTTGCCCAGCGCGATGGATTGGATCGAGGAGGACGCATTGGCTTCCATCACCGCAGCTCTTAAGTTGCAGGTACCGGTATTGCCGCCGGCACAAATGCCGTCACCCAGATTCACGTCCCGATCATCGATCAATTCCTGATCACCTTGGCCCCCAATGATAAGATCAGCATCAAAGGCCAGTGGAGTAGTCACCACCAGTTTATTGGCCTGCTTTCGGTCGGGTTGATCCACCGTGACGTCCACCTCGGTGACAACGCTGGCCTGGGCCCCTGGGTCAGCAGGAACAATGATGGGAATCGTAATGGTCTGACTATCGCCAGGCGCCAGATCATTAAATGCGCAAGAAAAACGATTTGCAGAAGCGCTGCAACCCGACGGCGCAGAGGTGAGCAAAACCGGGTCAACATCAACCACAGCGGTAATGCCCGTGGCGGTAAGCCCGCTGCCGCTGGCAGGCTGTTCGTTGGTTAAGGTGATGAGGTAGTTGCTAGATTGCCCTCGGACCAAAACGTCAGGGCCTTCTAGAGCCAAAGACAGATCCAATAGCTCCTCTACCGACACGTCGATGGGTGAACATAACGTTAGGGAATCAGCAGTGGGCTGTTTGTTGTCTCCGGTCACCTGATCGGTGACACAAAACTCCACGGTGAAGTTACCTACGTTATCAAACACGTGATTGGCTCGAATGGAACCATCGCCGGTGCTGCGCTCCATCAGCAATGGTCCAGTGATTGTGCCCATCATGGAGATATCCCCTTCCGGTTCATCCGCACTGCCGTCGTTCCAGCGCACCAACAGACTGTGTCGATCTTCTGCATCCGGGTCGGTTAGGGTGCCTTCAAACGCGGTATCAAAACCTCGCGCCGCGGTAATCACTGGATCATCAAAGGTCACCACTGCCGGGTCATTTTCGTTCTCTATAAACAACGACAGCACTTCGGCGGCGGAAGTGTCGACCCCGTCGCTGACCGTAAAAGAGAAGAAATCCTCGCCAACATAGTCTTGCTCCGGCGTGTACGTGGCTTGGTTACCGGCCAGACTTAAGCTGCCGTGCTCAGGCATTTGACCAATGGCGAAACTTAAGGTGTCCAGAGGATCAGGGTCTGACCCATCCAACGTAATCAGTGTGGGTGTGTCCTCGCGAACATTTATGGTGATGCCGCTAGTGGCAAAGGGCGGGCGGAAGTTTCTTGCCACCTCAATGGCCACCAAAGCCGGTGCACTTCGTTGCATCTGGCCGGTATCAGGGTCCCGTACACCATCGGACACACTGAAGGTAAAGGTATCCACACAATCGGCGCTGAGGGCGCAGGCAAAATCGTTGTTGGACGAATATTCCAACAGCGCAAAATTGTCGCCAATTTCCTTGAAAGGTGAGGTCTGGGAGATATGTAACAAATCGGTATTGGTATCCAAAATAAAGAAGTGGGTGGAGTTCACCGCAATATCGTTGGGCCGACCAAAATCGCCGATGACGAAACAGTTACCGTCACACTCAGATTCCGCTTGGCCGGCAAAAAACCCATCGGGTGTAAACCGTTGAACCCGAAAATTTTGAAAATCGGTCACGTACAGATTGTTGTTGGGATCAATAGCAATCCCACGAGGATCATTAAACTGCCCCGGCTGATCACCCCGTAAGTCAGCGCCATCAACATCACAGATATCATCTGTGCAGGAATATCCCAGGGTACGTTGGTTAGTCAGGTCGCAGACGGCCAAATCACCAGGAGCCCGGTCAACGGTGCATTTACCCATCCAGCGAATATCGTTACCAAATTCGAAATAACCATCGTCCTGGGGGATGGCCTGGGGAACTTTGTATACCCGATCACCCATGGAAACGTACAGATTATTTTGGGTATCAATGGCCATATCGAAATTGGTGCCGGAGTTGCTGGTCTCCAATATCAAACCCAGGTATTCCGGGCGAATGGTTGCGCCGTCTGGGTCAAGATCCGCGCGCACCGCATGCACATCTCCGCGTTCGGTGAGCACATAAAGAATGCCCTGGGTGTCGGCAACGGCGCTTTCAGCAAAGGGAATACTGACCGAAACGTTGTTGCGGTCGCGCAGGCTGAACAGATTGTAGTTCTGAATCAGATTGAGATCAGCATCGCGCATAGTGATCAGACCCCCGCTCAGTTCACCCTGTGTGGTGTACACCCGATCGGTTCGGCTATCGATGTAAAAATCATCAGGAATGCTATTGGTATTTTGGCCCGCAACAAACGCACCCGTTGCATCAAATACCGCGATGCGTTCGCCAAAACTCGGCGGCAGGTTCAGACCCTCGCGACACTCCACATAACCCCTATCAATGACGTAGGTGGTGCCATCATCCAGCACAGAGAAATAGATCAGATTGCGAATCACCGGCAAATGTAGAAAATCGCTGCCGCTGGGGCGGTCGGCACAAAATTGCACCACGTCGGCCTCACTGAAACTGGCTTCCAGCCGATAGTCTTCGATAAAAAATGGGTACAGCGGGGCCACAAAAAATCCGTCTTGGGGATAGTCCTCAATAAAGAAGTTCAACGGATCGCTATCCGGATCGAGGCCCTCGATGCGTATATCCATAGGCTCAAAGGACACCGCATTCAAGCGCTGGGAGCCGCTTTGGGACAGGGCGCTGGGCGCAAGGTTGCTGTTTTTGATATTGACTCGCTGCTGAGCGCTGGCCGAATTGCCTGAGGCATCCACCGCGGTCCAGGTGATGGTATGAATACCGGCGGCGAGGGGAAGCTGGGCGTCATTGGTGATCACCGGATTAAGGTCCACCAAGTCAAACACCAGCGGTTGGCCAAGATCCAGGGTCACCTGGGGCTCGTTGGTTAACTCCACAATGTCCATGGGTGGCTGAATTTCCGGCGGCCGGGTATCCACAACGGTGATCCGCTGGGTGGTAGTGGCTTCATTGCGCAGCCCCTGCACATTGGGACCTGGGTCCTGGGCTTTCCACGTTAATACAAAGGAGGTGTCCTGGGCGGTGGTGGTCACTGGCCAAAACACCCTTAGCTCCTCATTGGGGAACTGTTCAAAGAACGTCACTGATCTGCCACAGGCATCGGAGGGTACATACATGCCCCGTAGGAAGTTGCGAAACCGCGAGGCAGAGACGCCGCCGATTTCATCGGCCTCAATCACTACGTTATCAATGAATGCCTGATCCGCTGCGTTGGTTTGTCCGTCACCGTTGAAATCGCCCGTAGCTTTGTCAATGTCTGGCGGGTTCACGTCATACACCGCCACCACTTGATTGCGGTCCACAAAGTTACCGAACCGCCAGCCACCCAGAGTGATATCCCAAACAATTTGCGCGACCTCCGCCAACACCTCCAACGCAAACTGTTTTACCGCCGGATTTTTGGTGCCTTGAGGGAATTTGGGCACTGGCACAAAGACAAAATCCAGCAGCCCCATGTTGACGTCAAACCGATAAGTGTTGCCACCTCGACCCACGGGATGGGTGAGCGCTCTCTGGCTGGAAAATGGACACAGATGGCCAGTATTGCTGACCTCTTTGACCCCGTCACAATCGGAGTAAATGCCGTCGGTGGCAAACTCGTCCCCTAAAAATGCCGCCAAACTGGCAGTATCAACAAAGGGCGGCCGCAGGCCGCGCAGCATGTAAACCTCAACGTCGGAGTTTTGATGGGCCACTTGGGGGGTGCCCAGCTCGCCCCAGTCATAGTCGTACTGCACCGGTATACCCAATACATTGGTGAACTGGGAGTGCACCCGTTTGTGATCAAAGGTTTTGAAACAGGCCCCCGGGCTATTAGGGTCGGCGTTAAATGGGTCGTCGGCAAAGGTGATGATATCCGGCGGCGCTAACGCAAAAGGCAAACAAAATTTCAAGGTCAGGTTGGCACTGTGGGCGCCTAGTCCAAAGCCAAGGTCCAATGGTGGCGGCGCAACCAAGGAGGCACCTAAGGCAAAATTGTGTGAAGCAAGCAAAGGGAGCTGGCAAACCAGCGCGGGAACGTTGGAACTGATGTCACGATTTCTAGAAATGCCAGCAAAGATTTTCCCAATAAACTCGTTTTCCGAGCCACCAGAATTTTCCCGAATTTCCACCTGGGTAAATGCCTTGTCGCTCCAAATTCCAACAAATCGTGTGGTCGAGTTGGTGTTGAACTGAACCGAAGCCAGGGTTTGCCCGTCACGGCGCAGACGCACAGTGAAGCTTGAGTCTACCCCTGAGTCCAACAAATCAAATCCCACAGCGGCGCTGGCAAAGGCCAAATCCACATTGAGATTGGTGGAACCGTTGAGGGCCAAATCATTGCCCGGAAATAGCGGCGTCCAGTCGGAGAAAAATAATCCAGATCCGGAAACTGGCGTAAAGGTCACGCTGCCAGAGTCAAAGGAGACGGCTCCCAGGTTGCCTTCCGGGTAGCTGTCGCTGACCTCTACGGCGCCTGTCAGGGTAAGAAATCGCGATTTGCTGGTGATCACTTCAGTGATAGCGCTCGCACCGCTAGCCCAAAAAGCCAGTGCTAACGCCAACAGGACGTTTACAATAATACCCATGATGGTCCCTCATCTTGATTGACTGACAGTATGTCCGGGCAACCCCCTGCAGGTAATGAAGGGTGGTTGCAATTCTTTGCATCGTGGAGGCGAGAGTCAGCTAAGTGTCTGATTTTTTTATTAAAGGCCGATGCTTAAGAGGGTACATCGGGCTTTGGATGGGCCTGATTCTCGGGCTTGTCGGGCCGGCGCTGGCACAAATTCCCAACGGCAAACCCCAGCTGCAGAACTGGTCGATCCAGGAATATCAGGGTAATGCGCAAAACTGGGTGATTGATCAGGGTCAGGACGGTCTAATTTACGTCGGTAACGGATCCAGCCTGCTGGTGTTTGATGGCGACAGCTGGCGAACCATCAAAACCCGCAACGATGGCCGGGTTAGGGATCTAAAAATTGATGACCAGGGTCGTATCTGGATCGCCTCACCCAGCGACTTCGGCTATTTCCAGCGGGACGATCGCGGCCAACTTCGCTATCAGTCTATCAGCGACCAACTACCCGCTGAGGAGCAAAATTTCGGCGAAACCCGCCACGTACACTTTGTTGGCAAGGACGTGTATTTCAACACCATCGATCGCGTTTATCGTTGGAGCGAAGGTCAGCTTACAACCCTTGACCGATGGGATGGCCCGTTCAGCATCACCTTTGTGCACAACGATCGTTATCTGGTGTTTTCCAAAGATCGCCTGTACGACCTAACGGAGTTGCCCGCGCAGATTCCAGACCCCCTAAGTTCCTGGCGATGGCCGGAAGGCAGCAAAGGCACGTTTTTCCTGCCCTACTCCGGCAACCGCATCATCATGGGCACCTACGACGACGGCCTCTATCTGCTCAGCGACGGCCCAGCCCAGCGCTTCAACCAGGATGAGGCACTGCGAGATTCTTGGCCCTATCGGGGTTTGGCCTTGGATGATGGGTCGGTGTTAGTGAGCACCATTAACAATGGCGTATTTCATCTTAGTACTAGCGGTGAGATCGTTGAATGGATCAACCGGGACGCAGGCCTATTGCAAAACACCACTGCCGGAATGGCAGTGGATCACCAAGGCGGGCTTTGGCTAGCTCAGGATGCGGCCATCGCCCGGGTGGAAATGCTGAACTCGCTGCGCAGCTATGACGCTGATCTGAACGTCAACACACCGCGCGCCATGATTGAATACCAGGATCAATTGCTAGTGGCAGGCTTAATCGGCGTGGGTATGCTGGTTGACGGCGAAGGGCCCATGGCCACCCTAGTCTCACTTGACGCCCCTATTCAGGAGGCTTTCGATATCCGGGCCGTTGATGAAGGGCTGCTGGTGTCGGGCCATGACGGGGTTCAGCTCATGACGCTAGACCTTGACCAGCGAAAGGCCACCAGCGATGGGGTGCTGCTCAGTCATAGCTACGCCTTTAGGTTTTACCCCTCACGATTTCGCAAGGCGTTCTACGTTGAGCTTGATGCCGGCATGGGCGTTGTGATGAATGAGGGCGACGGCTGGTTTGCTCAAGACTCAGTGAAAGGAATCGCCGAACGGATAGGGCCCGTCGCCGAGGCCGACGATGGCGGTGTTTGGGTTGGCTCTGGCACCGGCCAGTTTTTCCGCCTCGAATGGGAAAATGGCACGCTGGTGTTACGTCAGACCTTAAGCGCGGAACACGGCGTGCCCGAAGGCAACGCCCACGTCTTTCGCATTGGCAACCACTTGATATTCGGCACTACCCAAGGTGGCTATCGGCTCCATCCATCGGGTGAAAAAATTGAGCCTGACCCGTGGTTCGGTAACGCGCAGCTTGCTGAGAAAAAAGATGTCTTTCGACTCACCGAGTTCAGCCCGGGCAAAGTGCTTGGGGTTATCGGCGGCGTCTCAGATATTTGGTATGCCACCGTGGACAGCGAAATAGGGTTGCAGTGGCAGGGTCCCATTCTCAAGGGCCTGGCCACTGGCGTTACGAATTTTTTTGTTTCTCTAAGGGACCAGATCTGGCTGTCACGACTTCCCCAGCTGATGCGAGTGGCACCGGAGGAATTACTAGGAGGGTCACCAGGAAGATCACTAGGAAGATCACTAGGCGGTTTGCCAACCCAGCAGCCAGCCAGCCAGGTTCATGTGCGCCAGGTGACCTATACCGACACCCAAGAGATTCTCATTGCCGGATCTGGCGCACAACAAACCCTCGCTGACCCATTACCCTACCGCAGCGATGCTCTGCGATTTTCTTTTGCCCTGGCCAGCTACCGGCAGCCCCAGCGCAATGAATACCGTGTCCGCCTAACCGGACTGGAAGACAATTTCAGCCCCTGGAGTCAAGAAACCCGGCGGGATTACACCAACCTGCCTGGTGGGGATTATCGCTTTGAGGTTGAAGCAAGAAACATTGAAGGCGATGTGTTTCAGTCTGTGCCGCTGGCGTTTGTTATTCGACCGCCAGGCTATCTGTCGGCTCCGGCACTGGCGGCCTATGGACTGGCCGCCTTAGCGCTGCTCTGGTTGGCGGGGCTGCTAGGCCAACGTAAACGCCAGGCCGTGTTGCTGGCCCGCCAGCAAGAATTGGAAACCGAGGTCTCAGAGAGAACCCAGAAAGTGCGCCAACAAGCGCGCGAACTCAAAGCCCTCAATGAGGCGCAATCGCGATTTTTCGCCAATGTCTCCCATGAGTTCCGAACCCCACTCACCTTGGCCCGGGGGCCGCTAGAAGAACTGGCCAGTGGCCGCGCCGGTGATCTTAGCCAGGAGGCCCGCCAGCATGTGGCCATGGCGCTGCGAAACACCCATACACTGCAGGGGCTGATCGGCCAGATTTTGGATTTAAAACGCCTGGAAGCCGGCGAAATGCCGGTTTCCATTGCCCAGGATAATTTGGCAACCCTTGTCCGCGAAGGCGTACTGACCTTCGTCAACCAGGCAGAAAAGCAGCAGGTGACACTCTCCACTGAGGCCATAGAGGACCCGGTCATCGCCGACTACGACCCGGGCCATCTGCAGCAGGTGATTCGCAATCTGATGTCCAACGCGATGAAATTCAGTCCCCAGGGCGGCACCATCGCGGTGTCGTTGACCGGCGGCGCCAACATAAACTCTCCCAGCCAATCTCAAGCCATCAGCCTGACGGTATCGGACCAGGGACCGGGGATTGCAGAGGAAGATCTACCACACATTTTTGAACGTTATTACCAGGGCGATCAGACCAGCGCCAGCGAACCGGGCACCGGCATTGGGCTCGCTTTGGTTAAAGACTTAATAGCGCTACACCAAGGCCAGGTGTCGGTGACCAATAATCCTCACGGCGGGGCGATGTTTCAGGTGGTTATGCCCGCCGAGTTACCTGAGCTACGGAAGCAGCCCCAACCAGTTGTTGACCCGGAGCCACAGCTACCGAACTATCATGGCGACGACATCCCCACCATCTTGCTGGTGGATGACAATCAGGAGCTGCGCGGTTTCTTAAGCATGCGCCTTAGCGCCAACTACCGAATTTTACAGGCCGAAAACGGTGAGCAAGGGTTGGCCTTAGCGCGCGAAGAAACACCGGATGTGATTGTCAGTGACGTGATGATGCCGGTGATGGATGGCCTAGCAATGACCCGGGAACTAAAATCCGATCCCGATACCCTGTTTATTCCCGTTCTTCTGCTGAGCGCAAAAATCACCAAACGCGATACGGTGAGCGGCCTTGAGCAAGGTGCCGACGACTACCTGGGCAAACCCTTTGATACCGCCGAGCTGGCCACCCGGGTGGCTGGGTTGATCAGCTCCCGTAAACGCCTGCGTGACTATGCACAGGCCGACAACCCACCCCAACGCTCAGCCTTTATGTCGCGGGCTCACCAGATTCTTGACCAGAATATTGGCGATGGCGATTTCGGCCCCAAGCAGTGGGCCGAAGAACTGCACATGGACCGAACCACCCTGTACCGCCAGTTGAAAAAAGAAACCGAGGTCTCACCAGAAGATTACCTACGGGAACAACGTTTGTTGCAGGCCGCCAGTCTTCTGGCGGACAACGCCGGCAATGTGAGTCAGGTTGCCATGACCGTAGGCTTTAACAGCGTGTCCTACTTTTCCCGCAGATTCAAAGAACGCTTTAAGGTCACCCCCGCCCAATACAAACCATAGAACGGCGGAGGGTAAACCGTCAGCTTGGCGGCTTAGGGTCCGGGTCAATATCGATAAAAAATGGCAGAGTTAGCCGACCGTCCTTAAGACCTTGGCCGAAGTATCGGTTGGATTTGTGGGGCACTTGGGAGTCAAACACTATTACCCGGTTGTAACGGTTGGCAATGGTGTCGGTGATCTCGAATTTGCCGAGCTCCGCTTCCTGGTAGAACACCGTGCCACCATCCAGCGGCGCATCGGGAGTCAAGTAGACCAGCCCAGCTAACTGATATTTTTGGGCGTCGCGATGCACCCAGCTATCGCCATCGCCGGCCAAGGTCAGCTGGAACGAATAGTTGGCACGAAACTGGGTCGGCGGAAAGCGAAGAAGATCGGCCAGAATGTAGTTGGTGAATTGCTGCACAAAAGGTTCATGGCGACCATTTAAGGCAGGACTGCGTGCACCAGGCCAGGACTCGCGGGTGCCATGGGCCGCATTAAACGCCTCGCAGCGGGAATACTCTTGACCCAATGCCCAGCGCCGAATGTCGTCGGGATCATCAAACACCCCGTCTTTGACCACAGTGGCAAACGGGCGTGAATGATCCAGGGGCAGGTCATGGGCTTGGCTCATAGCAGCCATGGTAGCAACTGACAAAATGTCTCCGCAAAATCCTGCGGCACTGCCAAAGTGGCCGGTTTGACCAAATTCTGGCGAGGAAAGGCCGAAACATCCTCGAATCTTGCCCCAGGGATCCGATAAACCCCCGGAAAAACGGCAATCGGTAAACTGGAACGGTTTTTGCTTAACCTATATTCCAAAGGGCAGAATGATTGAACAAAAGAGGGAAACCATCATCATGAATGAAGAACAAGCCAAACAGCGGGTCAAGGAACTGAAGGACTTTTACACTCACCTCAGCTCCTACGTCGCGGTCAATTTGTTTCTCTTCGGCCTCAACATCGTTACCGGGCCAGACACCTTTTGGTTTGTCTACCCACTGATGGGTTGGGGTATCGGCATCATCATTCATGCATGGGATGTCTTTGGCACCAGCACGCAGTGGGAATCGAGAAAAATGGAGGAGCTGACCGGACTGAAAAATACCCGGGACGACATCTCCGCGCTGGCCGAACGCACCGAGGCCCTGGTGACCATCATGTCCGGCGTGAACTGGGAAAATATTGACCCGGCATTAACAGACACTCGCCAGAGCTTGATGAATGCCCAGCAAGATATCGCTCAGATTAAAGAAACCGGTGACGCGGCAAACCAGGCTGAGGTTGAGCGGGAAATCGAAAAGCTGGAGGCTTTTGTCACCAGTTCAAAATTCGACTATTACGACCTGGCCTCCGAGCAAAAAAAGCCGAGCTAGGCGCCTTGCCTTGCCACTGGGCAGTTAACCGCGCTCGCGTTTCAAGCGTTGCTTGGTTCGCTGCCCTTTTCGCTCCAACAACGGGCGCACCGCTCGACCCAACCACGGCGCAAGGTAGGTGAGTGTTGTGAGGTAGCCGCTCATCGCAGGCATGGATTGTTCCAAGCGATTATTGGTCACCAGATCTAATACCACTTGGGCGACCTGGGAGGCTGTACTGAGCGGTTGGGAAAAGGTCAGGTCAGTCACTTGATCGATGTCATCCATGATGAAGCCGGTATCGATGGGGCCTGGGGAGACACACGCAATCTTAATGCCGGATCCACGCAATTCTTCGGCCAGCGCAAGACTGAACATCCGCAGCCCCCATTTCGTTGCAGAGTAAGTTGCAGAACCTGGAATCGCTGCCCGACCGGCTAACGATGCCACCTGGATGACGGCTGGCTGACTGGATTGCCTTAGATAAGGCAGCGCTAAAGCCGTCGCCATCAGCGGCGCTTTTAGGTTCACATCAACCATTTGGCCAAGCTGATGAACATCCACCCCTTCAACCAATCCACGTTCGTGATAGCCCGCATTGTTTATCAGAACATCTAAACCTTCGAACTGTTTTGCAGCGTCACCTAGTAGAGTTTGGAAAGCAGTCATATCGGTCACGTCCATTGGCGCTACCAAGACGCGACCTGGCAAATTCAAGGACGCTTCCAGTTCACGCAATTTCGCCTCCCCCCGAGCTAACAAAACCAGATTGGCCCCTTCCCCGGCGAAAGCGCGAGCCAGCGCCGCCCCAACCCCCATGGATGCCCCAGTGATCAGAACCGTTCGACCCTCAAATTTCATTGGTTTACCTTTCTCATAAATTTGTTCCATCCATCGC
Source organism: uncultured Gammaproteobacteria bacterium (assembly GCA_964559945.1). Taxonomy (GTDB): domain Bacteria; phylum Pseudomonadota; class Gammaproteobacteria; order Xanthomonadales; family SZUA-38; genus JANQOZ01. The sequence continues at coordinate 17,085 of CAZLJY010000038.1, forward strand.
CTCCAGCTTGAGGCGACCATGTCATTCTCAATGGCATGGGTGCGTCGCACAAGCCGCGTGCCTGCATGTGCCTATTTTCGTCGACGATATGGGACAACGGTCCGCCTGCAGCTGACAAGACCATAGCAACACTTTCGCCACCTGTTTTCATCACCCAGTGAAACCAGGCAAGATGACCTGACCATCCAACGCCACGCCAGAACGCCATGGACAACGCGAAGGCTATTGCCAGACTGACATCGCTGCGGGATGAACTCACCCAGCAGACCCAATCACTGCATGAAGCCAGTGCCACCGTTGAGCTTGACCAAACCCGCCAGGGCCGGCTCAGCCGAATGGATGCAATGCAGGCGCAGCAAATGGCTGTCGCGGCGAGCCGTCGTAATCAGCAGAAACTCCGTCAGGTGGATGCAGCGCTGAAACGTGTTGAGGCTGGCGAATACGGCGAATGTGCAGCGTGTGGCGAAATGATCAACGCCCGTCGACTGAAGCTGGACCCCACCAGCACGCGCTGCGTTCCCTGTCTGGAAAAAGCCACTGACCCGCGTTGATTACCTGAGCCGGCCTATCGCTCCACCAATTCCCCTATGCGCTGACGCGCAGCCTGCCACAGACGGTCTGCCGACCGCGCGGGTAGGTCTAGCAGTCTCTTGGCTAGAAAGGCCAGCGAGGTAACAATCCCTGCCTTGCAGTGCGCTTTTGCACCGATGCATAACGACATTCATCGACAACTATTGGCCGTTACCCACTTGGCAGAACGTCGACGTAGATGCCTAACCCAAATGTCACCACGGTAACCACATAGGCCAGGGTAAAAATCTCATGGTAACGGGGCCGGCTGGTGACGATGCCCATAACGGAGCCAATAATGAGGAAGGCCATGACAAAGGGATAAGTAATGCCCACGTCATCCAAACTTCCTGGCTTGAGCACGGTGTCGAAGACATCAGCCACACTGGTCAAAGTCAGCAGGGTGAAAAAGCGCTTTCGAGTGCGGTAATAATAGTCTTTCAGATCGCGGGTATCAGAGGCTTGTGTGGGGACCAGCACATAGGTGGTCAGGTAAACCACCATTGAAAATACCACCACAAAAAAGAACTTGGGAAAGGTCCAGGTGGCTTCGTGTTGCCAATCGAAGGTAAACCACCAGAAATAGGGCAACCAGAAAACAAAGAAGCCCACCCACACGGTATGCACCCAATAGGATTTCACTTCCTGCCGATCAAGGATGGTGCCGACACCGCCCAGCACTCGGACCACACCTAGGCCAACGACGATGGACAGAAAAACGGATAGATATTCGAAGGTGCCCAGAGTGTTTTCCCTATCGATGCGTCAGAAATTGACGAATGGTCAAAGGGCAGCACTGTATCAGACTAGAGTGTTGAAATTTGGGCCAACGGCAGCCTAATTAAGCGGGCGGACGTAACCAATAATTGAGATGAAATGACAGACGGTTCCGCCCATGACGAAAAAGTGCCAGATGCCATGGGCGTAAGGCACTTTTTTCATCGTATCAAGTAAATAGAACACCACTCCCAGAGTGTAGGCAATGCCGCCTGCGGTCAGCCATGTCACCCCTGGCGCATTCAATAGCGCCTGCAAACTGCCAAAGTCAAAAGCACAGGCCCAACCCATACCCAGATAAATCGCCAGTTGAACCGCTTTGGGGCGTCGCACCGGCAGTGCTTCAAGCAAAATTCCGATCACAGCCAAGGCCCAGATAATGGACATAATCAGCCAGCCGCTGTCACCACGAAGAGTCACCAGCATGTAGGGGGTGTAGGTGCCGGCAATCAACAGGTAAATGGAAATGTGATCCAACACCTGAAATATCGCTTTAACGCGAACCGCCTTAAAGCTGTGGTAAAGGGTCGACATGGTATAAAGCAACACCATGCTCAGACCAAAGCTGGAGAAACTGGCAATCATCCAGCCATCCCCAGTATTAATGGCCACGGTTAGCAAGGCGCCCAAACCCATCAGGGCAAAGGCTGTGCCCACTAGGTGAGAAATGCTGTTAAGCCACTCTCCCTTATACACAGTGCTTACCGGATTGCAGGCTGATTTGATGGACGGAAAGGTTTGTCATTGGACTAACGCAATTGACTGTCTTTGCTGCCTCGACGGTTATAGCCGGCCTGGGCTTTGTTGGCTTCATCATGCTCGGATTGGCAATTCACACACAGCCTTACGCCCGGCACGGCTTGGCGGCGGGCAGCGGGAATCTGTGCATCACACTGCTCACAGTGGACCAGACTCTCACCCTTCGGCAGGGCGCTACGGGCCCGGGCGATGGCGTCTTCAATGGTGGCATCAATTTGCTCCTGCACACCGCCATCTTTGGCAAACCCTCCGGCCATCGTGTTCTTTACCTCCCCGGCTCAGCGCTGTCCGACAACGCTGGGGTGTTTACTCAGCATCAGGGTGCGTCCTGAGTCGCCAATGTTTCGTCGAGAATTTTCACCAACTCTTCCCGGCTGTAGCTGTAAGGTCCCCAAGTATTGAGCTGAACCAGTTCAAGCAGTTTGGTGCGAATGGTTCGGTCCTGCTCCTCAGCATTAGGTACCACCACGTAACGTCTTAATGGGGCCTCATCGAATAATGCATGCATAAACGCCTCGGACACCTCATCAGGCTCTTTTAAAGCCAGTTCCCGCTTAGCCGTTTCCTCAAGCCTCTGACGCATGTCATTGCTGATCGCTCGGCCCGCGGACTCTTCCAGGGTAATCTTTCGGGCGACACCGCTGCGCCGGATGTTGGACTTATAGTTGCCCGGCTCAACCACACTAACAGACACACCTTGGGGCTCCATCTCCTCCGCCAAAGCGTCGGTAAACGCTTCAATCCAGTGCTTGCTGCCGCTATAGGCGCTACCGCCGCCCCAGGAGATGGTGCCGGCAATGGACCCGGTTGTGATTATTCGACCCTTGGATTCAATCACCAGGGGCGCAAAAGCTTGGGTTGTACGATAGACCCCTTCCACATTCACATCGAAGACAAAGGTCTGCTCAGATAGCGGGGTACTGACAACCTCACCGCCACCTCCAACGCCTGCATTGTTGACCAGGCCATGCAGACCGCTGCCGTTTTTCTTGATCAGCGCGACCACGGCATCAACCTGATCCTGCTGGGTCACATCCAACTGCACCGCCGTCACATTCTCAATGGCATTGAGTGCCGCAAGGTCTTTGTCTTTGCGTGCACCGGCGTACACGTGGTGTCCGTTTTCTGCCAGGGTTTGGGTCAAATGACGGCCAATGCCCGTGCTCGCCCCAGTGACTAAAATGGATTTCTGATGATGGTCAGCCAGCACATTCAATGGCAATAGAAGCGAGGCCACCAAGATCCATCGAACGACGGAAAAATTAGGATTTTGCATGAGTGAGTTTTGCCTTAGTAACCTGGACTACCAGCCTAGCACGCACAAGCCCTTTTTGGCGCTCCCAGTGCCGCCTCTTAGAACAAGCTGAGCGCATGAAATAAGATCGTGAGATCCGGAAAACACTAGATCAGGTTGATGGCGTCGTCGGTCTTAAGTGGCTACTCGAAACCGTCAGAAAACAGACTGAAGATCAGACCATTCACCGACTGCGCCGACGGCACACCTAACACCACATGGGCTGCAGTCGCTCTTAGCAGCGCATGCTCTCGGGGCGAAACATTCGTTGTGGTGTAGATCAGATCCCGTGGATCGTTTTGCGTGATCGTGGCGTAAATCACGCAGGCAGCTAAGTAGGTTCCCCGGCGGCTGGGGTGCGAACCATCACTGTCATAGAGTTGGAAAAAATCACTGCTTTCATTTTCAACGGGATCCATTCCAGCCTCGACGTAGGCGTCATAAATCAACTGAAACGCGGGCCCAACTGGTGCTGCCTGAGTGGGACGTTGCACGCTGCTGGTGGCCTCAACGTAACGGGAATAACCCTCATCAAGGCGGGCCTGCATGGCTGGATAATCCGGATAGAAAAAAGGGTTGCGGCTATCGCCGCTGCGCCGCCCCCAGGTCTGGTAAAAAACCGTCTGTGCGCCGATTGCGGCAATTGCATCATCGATCAACACGGCGGCATTAAGACTGTCAGTAAAAATGCTGCCGGAGTCATAAAAGCCCGGCGTTTGGCTTTGCTCCTGCATGACAACCACATCCAATGGCAGCGGATCGGTCACCAGATTCTGCCGCAACGTGGTGTCGCCGTTGCTACCATCAAGATTGGCCAAATGGTCAGTAAAGGTCGCCCCACCCCTGGTGCTGCGAGAAACCTGAGCCTGGCCTTGAGCGTTTTCCCGCAACATGCTTTGAAGCATTGACGAAAGACCATGGAAAGAGGTGTAACTGTTGCCGATCAAAAGGACGTTTAGATCCTGTCCCCTGACAGGCGCCCAGGGGACCATCAGGGCTAGAAAAAGCAACAGTGCGCGTGTGGTCATTTGCTATGAGCAGTCAGGCCAATGAAATACTAGCCTACGCGATCACGCCTTCGGCATCCATGACGGCGATCTCACCTTGAAGCGCCCTGGGTGAGGCACTCATGCAATACCTAGGCGTTGAAACAAGCGCTCACGATGACGACTACTAACCGGTATTTCGCTGCCATCTCGGGTCACCACCAAACCATTGTCATCGTTACCGTGACGATATTCGGCCACCTCCCCTAGGGCCACAATGGCTGAACGATGGGTGCGAAAGAACTGGCTCTGATCAAGGTGCTTTTCTAAAAAGGACAGCTGAACGCGCTGCAGGTGAATACCATCGCGGTGGCCAACCTCCACGTAGTTTCCGCTGGCTCTCAACCAGAAAATATCGCAGGTGTTGACAATACGAATGGATCCCACTGAGCGGATCACCAACCGTTTTAGCGGCTGTTCCTGGGCACTGTAGGCCACTTGGTGTCGCTGGATTTCCTGACGTTGGTCAGCGTTGGCGAGACAGAATTCAATTCGCTCAACGGTCTGTTGGAAACGTCGATCGTCAAAGGGTTTTAGCAAATAGTCAAAGGCAAACAATTCAAAGGCCTGAATTGCGTATTGATCAAACGCGGTGACAAACACCACCAGCGGCGAGGACTTTGCTGAGGTTAGCTGCTGGACAATTTCGATACCGCTTAAGCCCGGCATTTGAATATCGACAAATGCTACCTGAGGCTGCACGGAAGCAATCGTCGATAAGGCCTGGGCACTGCTGGAAAGTTCACTGACCACATGCCAGTGGCTGGACTGTTTCAGAGCTTGGCGAATGTTGGCGCGCGCCAGGGGTTCATCATCGATAATGATGGCCGAAATAGGATTCATGCCAGTGACTTGACCAAAGGGAGCGCCACCTTGGCCTCGTAATAGTCTTCCCCCATCGTCCCACTCACCGTGGCCCGTTCATCAAACAACAACAGCAGACGTTTGCGCAGATTGTCCAACGCCAACCCCAATCCATTGCCACTACCTGCACCGTTGTTTTGATCCGTCGACACATCGTTGCGTACCGAGAATTGCAATGACTCGCCAATCACACAAACCTTCGCCTCAATGACAGTGGGTTGGTCCCGACGCTCAACCCCATGGACAAACGCGTTCTCAACCAACGTCTGCAGAACAAATGGCGGACAGGTCACATCCATGGGTAACGAATGGTCGTCGATCACATAGCTGAACCGATCGCCAAAACGCAGGGTCTGCAGGGCCAGGTAGTTTTCGGTAAATTCCCGCTCTTGGGAAAATTGAATCAGCGGCTCCTCGCCGGTGGACAAGGCAAACCGCAGCATGTCGCCCAAGGTTTGAATGGCGCTGTTGGCCCGCTGGGGCGTATCGCTGCGGATGAGGCCACTGATAGAGCCTAGAGCGTTAAACAGAAAGTGGGGGCTTAGCTGTGACTTTAAGATCTGCATACGCAAATCGCTCATCTCCAGTCGATCCGCTACACCTTGTTGCTCAAGGCGTAGCGCCCGCTCTCTAGCCAGTTGCCAGCGTTCAATAAAAGTCCACCCGAGACTAGAAAAAAACGCCGTGAGATACAGCATCACCACAAAAAAAACGGAGAAAAAATTGGTCTGGGCAAAAATCTCCTGGGTACTGCGAGGCGGCTTCTGGAATGTCCAATCGGCGATTGAGGCGTCCAGCCATAAATTGATGGGAATCCAAACCAGCCCTGCTACCGCCAGCCCGGCCAGGTAAAGGCCACTGGCGGGCCGCCCACTGAGTCCACGAACTGCGGCCATAATCACAAGGTTAAGTCCTGCCCAACAAAAATAGACCAGCTGGTTGCCGATGATGATCTGCCAGCTCAGAGTAAAGGGTCGATCGTATTTATGGGCGTTCAATACTAAGGTCGACAGATAAAGCAGCCCGATCAACATCCAAAAAGCCAACACCACCATTATAATCTGACCGGTGATGGGGCGCAGACCCATACCGTTGGGAAAACCCCGAACATCAGGCTTTTCGGACAGTGTGTTTTTGCTATTCAAAATCGCTCATGACTAAATTCATCGGCCGGTCACTGTCCTACAGCTGGATAAGCGGTTCAAGGACTTCTGTGCTCGCCCCTTGAGGTCCTGTTTTGAGACCCTCTGCACCTGACTTCGTCCCAGTGTGATTGTTGTGACCCTCAGGGGAAGGGAATACTACCGCTTGTTTCGTATCTGGAGAGAAATCAATGAGGGCATTTAACTCGGTAATCAGTGCCGCGGTTTTCGGATTGGGCCTGCTCTTAAGTTTGCCGTCCAATAGCGCCACCGTGTCTACAGTAACGACCGGACAGGGCGGTCTGGACGGCCTTGAGGTCGGCTCCGACGGAGCGGTCTACGTGTCTCAGCCCGGTTCGAATCGGGTTTTGCGCTTGGCTAACGACCAGGTTGAAACGTTTCTTTCCGGTTTGGAATTTCCTCTGGGCACCGTCTTTGACAGCAACGAAAATTTTTATGTCTCCAGCAGTACCCGTGTCGTGCAGCGAACGCCGGATGGCCAAACCTCCGATTTTGCCAGCGGTTTTTCCCTGGCCGCAGGATTAGTATTTGATGCCGCGGGCAACTTGTTTGTCGCTGACTACAATTTGAGCCAAATATTCCAGGTGACGCCCGCTGGCGTGGTGAGCGTCTTTGCCGAAGGCGATGAACTCAACGGCCCGGCGGGCGTTGCGTTTGATTCCCAAGGCAGATTGTATGCCGGCAATTTTAACGACGGCAAAATCATTCGATTTGCCAACGATGGCGCTCAGACCCTGATTGCTGAGCCGGACAATCGGGTGGGCTACATTGCCATCGGCAACGACGTCATTTATGCCACCTTGGGACAGAACCGAGTGGTGCAGGTGAGTCTTGAAGGTGAGGTCACTCCCCTGGCAGGTACAGGCCAAAATGGCACGGCCGATGGCGAGGCCGATAGCGCAACATTTTTAGGTACCAACGGCATTACCGTCTCGCCGGACCTAAAAACTGTGTTTGTTTCGGAGTTTGAAGATGGTGGCGGCGTTCGCGCCATCACCTTAGACGACGTATCAACCTTTGAGATTAACCAAGGCATCTCCGGCGCTTGGTTTTATCCAGTCACCACCGGTTCGGGCATGTTGTTGGATATCAATCCGGACAGTGGCTTTTTCTTTGCGGCCTGGTTTACCTACGCATCCGATGCCGAAGGGGCCGACGGCAGCAGCCGCTGGTTTACCGCCAGCGGTCAGTACGACGGCAACCGGGTGGATACGCAGATTTTTCGCTCCACTGGCGGGCGGTTTGACAGTGATATGGCGGTAGACACCGTACCAGTGGGTTCCATGCAGTTTGAATTTACCGACTGCAACAATGGGGTGGTTGGCTACGCGTTTGATGACGGTGCCAGCGGGGATTTTCCAATAACCCGGGTGATACCTGGCACAGAAGCGTTGTGTGAAACGCTAATCCCGGCCAACCTGCCAGCGACGCCACCGACGCCAGCTGGACTATTTTGGTAAGCCGATTTTGGCCAGCACGGCGTGCCAACGGGGATCATCTCGCAAGTAGGCCAGCTGCCAGCTCAGTTTCATTTCGATTAACGCCGGGTCGCGAGCTTCTGCGGCTTGGTTGAGCAGTTCAAAAACCTTATCGGTGTTTTTGCACAGGCCAAAGATTTCTGCGGCATTAAACACTTCCCGTTGATCCACTAGCTCCTGAGCAATGGTTTCAGCGTCGGCTTGCCGATTATCAAGACAAGCAATCATGCCGTTACCAATGGTCTGCCAAATGGGTACCGTTTCTTTAGCATTGGCAGCGATGGCCTGCTCAACGTCTTTTTTTGCCAGCAACACTTTGCTCAGCTGGTAATTGGCAAAGCCACTGTCCGGTTTGAACTCCAATACCTTACGAATCATCTGTTCCGCTAATTCGACCTTGCCCGCGGCCAGTGCGTTGAGGCTGTAATTGGAGTAGGTAAGATGATTGAGTGGATCACGATCGACAATTTTCTGGAACGATTCCATCGCCTCGTCATAGCGCCCGAACCGACCGTGGATGGTGCCCAATCGTCTCAACGCCGTGATGTGATTGGGGTCGGAATCCAAAGCCCGCTTCAGGGCAATTTCAGCGCCCGCATAGTCACGGGAAATCACCTGCTGGATAAGCGCTTTTGCGACATGAGCGTCAGGCTGATCAGCGTCCAGCTTTAGCGCCTCGTCAATCAGTCCGGAGGCTCGGTCAATGCCCAGCTCCCGATCCAAAGCAGCCAAGTTTAGGGACAACATCAGGTTGGCGTTGGCCAGCCCAACCAAGGGCTCAGCAAATTGAGAGTCCGCTGCCCTTGCTTCATTAAAATAGGCAATGGCTTTATTTTGGTTTTCCGCCGTCGCCAATCCCTGTAAAAAATTACCCTGTTGATAGGCCCGATAGGCGTCAGCCACCACTTCACGCTCTTGTGGCTCAAGATCCTCGTCCAACAGCTGACCTTTTAAGCGCTCTACAACCGCCCGGGCAATTTCATCTTGAACCTGAAAAATATTGGTCAGTTGACGATCGAAAGTGGCTGACCAGATCGCATTCCCCTCTTTGGCATCCACCAACTGGGTGGTAATACGCATGTTGTTGTCCACCGCTCGAACGGTGCCTTCCAAAATGGTGCCTACGCCTAAGGTCTCGCCGATGGTTCGAAAATCGCCGGTGTGATTTTTGAATTGGAACGCCGAGGTTCGGCCGGTAACCCGCAGGTCAGTACTGCGCGACAGCAGATTCAGCAGCTCCACCGTCAGCCCTTCGGCAAAATATTCTTGATCGCGCTGGGGACTCATATCCAGGAACGGCAGCACCGCAATGGCCCTTCGCTGTTCTCCGCGCACCGCGTCGGACTGCCAGATTTTTTCAATCACGAAATAGCCCACAGCCAGCGCCAGCACAGCCATGATGGTGAGATCCAACTTGCGGTCCGCGCGGGCCTTAAAGCGCACTTCCTCGCTGGTATCAACGCCGTCTTCCCGTTGCAACCCAGCGGGGGTCAGTTCAAACATCCAGGCGACAATCAACGCGATAGGCAAGCCGCCCAGCAATGTGAGTACCACCGCCCGCGTCACCCACTCGGGGCCGGAAAAGGTTTCCAGTAACAGATCAGCGGCTTCTACCAACGCCCAACCAATCACCACATAGGCAATACCTACGCGAATGACGTTTCGCCGCTTAAGTTCGTGAAAAAATGACACGCTGTTGGTATTTCCCTTTGCCGATACACCCGCTTAGGCCAATAGCTTATCCCATTACAGGAAAATCAGGCATCAATAAGACACATCAACGAGATAACGCAGGCACCTAACAGTGATTTTTGCCTGCTGCTACCCCTTAGGGCGGCAGCAGCAGGCTTGCTTTACTCAGTGACTGGGAGGGGGACAGTGACGACCAATGGTTCGGTTGGCTCCGGACAGACTGATGTCCTGAGCCAGCAAACCACAGGCGACATTCTGGTTTGAGCTGGTCATAGTCACGCGACCATGACGAGCAATGATATAACCGTGGAAAATCGATCTTGCGCCCGAAATTCTGATCGCGTTATCGCTGTTAAGGTTGGTGTAGAACACCAGATCGTCCACAAAAGGTCTGATGTTATGGTTCGAACCGGTGACGCGAATCTCATGATTGGTCGCCACCGTCACATTCGCTGTCACCCGCGAGCCTTTCAGCTCAACATTGCACGGAACCCAGTAAAGACCCGGCGCGGTATCATCGGTCAGCTCCCACTTTCCGTTGCGGTTACACTCCTGACGCATATCAAAGAACTGGTCCCCAAGGGCCAGTGCCAAGGGTCTGCCTGGTCGATAATCGGCAAGCTCGGAGGTCAGAGGCCATATGGCGCGTTTTACATCTTCTGGCTCTTGGGAAAACACGTGGTTACCGCCTCTTAGAATGAGGTCGCCTTTATAACGAGTAGGTCCCTTAAAGGTCTTTGCAGCCCCGGAAAGTTGGATATCACCGTTGCTATGCACCAAGCCGTCTGCAGAACCGCCACTGCCACTCCACTGGATGCCAAAGGAATTGTGCTGAGCCCATAGGCTGATGACACTGGCCACCGACAGTTGGGCCTCTCGGGTTTGCCGGTAGGCGCCGCCAAAATCTAACGATACCGCAATGGTGACCTCTTCGATCACCCCATACTGATGCTCCGCTGTGAAGGTGAGTTCGCCGTTTTCTTCGATCAGTTCAAGGGCTTCAATGACGCCGTCACCCCAATCAATGGTTGCAGTCTCCACCAAAGCATCGAGGTTGCTTGCACTGCCCGACACCGTCACTGTCTCAAACAGCGCCACCGGCCCAGCTGGCACCTCAAGAGCCAAAGGCTTAACAACGTTATAGCTCGTTGAGATTGTGGTTGATGGATTTCCGGCGAAATCCTGGGCGGTCACGGTAAAGTCCTGAACACCGGTTTGCGCCGTGGGTAACAGCTGACCCGATACCACAGGCCCGAGACAGCTGGCGGTGCCGGAACCAGAATCGGCGCATTGGTAGTTCGCCACTGCCTGCGAATCGCCCTGCTCCACAATTTGCCCTGGCGTGGGTGAGTTAATGAAAACCCCAGGGGAAGTTGTGTCGATTAACACGCCCACAGAGACCGGGTTATCGCCGCCAAGCTCGCGAATGTTCACCACATGCAGGCCGTCGCCAAAGACGGTAATCACCGATCCGGTTAACGGGTTGAAATCAGGGGAGTCCAGAGAAAACTCATAATTTACCCCTGGCGTCAGGTTGGTCACTTCCACCGACACCGGATTGTCGTTAATCCACTCACCGGCAGGAACCGGTTGACCATTGGCAATCAGGTTGATGCCCACGGTGCCATTACCACCGCCAGGATTGGGAGGGGGTGGCAGCTGCTCAGCAACATAAAACAGGCCCTTAAAGGTGCTGTTGGCAACATTGGCGTTGGCGTCCACCGCCTGCACCATATAGTCCACCTGACCACCCTGTAGCCCACTGTTGTCAACCGGCCCGCCTCCAGTCCAAGTGTTGCCGGAACCTTTCACCAGGTCTTCCAATACCCAGACGCCGCGGCCCTGGGCGTTGACCGACTTGCGATACAAAATGGCCACCCGTCTAACGACACCCGGATTGCCATTGGCATTCACCACATCGCTGGCATCCACGCTGAAGGTGGCTTGAAAACTGCCGGACTGGCCCAGCACGCTGGCCTGGATGTTGGTCAGACGAGGACGGAAGTCGTCGTCACTGGCGGCCATTTTCTGGGCTGAGTTTTTCTGCACCGTAACGGCAGGCTGATAAAACACCTGAGCGCCAAAGCTTCGGAACAGCCGCTGGGTACCGCTGGTGGAGCCGGCAGGTGAGGTGTACTGACCAACAATCACGTTGAGCTGCTGACGATCCTCAAAGGGCTCAGGACTGGAGGGCACCCGATAGGTACTCACGTTGGTGAAGGTGGTGGGGAACACCACTTCATCGGTTTCAATTTCCGGCTCCAGTTCACCCAGATCGATCACTGGGCGGGCAAACGCCATATCAGCCACAAACAGGTCTTCGGTTTCCAAAGCCGTAAGGAATGCACCTCGGGCAATATCGCCGTTGTCGCTGGTCACATCGATACCCACAATAGGCTGCAACGGTCGGTAGTGAACAAACTGAGTCTCGCCGTCAACGCTAAACAAGTCCCCCTTTTCACTGGCTTCCCGAGTAATAATGGGAGTAAACGCGATGGTCGTGGAATTAAGACCGGACTGCACGTCAGCAATCACCGGGCGCAGCGGCGGCAACGGTTCAATCACCGGTGTTGGCGTCACCACCCGATACATGGGCAAGCCAAAATACACCGAGGCTTGTAGCGCTTTATAGTCGTATTCGCCGTACAGCCCTAGATCGCGGAAATAGTCCTGCTTGGCAAAAGCGTGGGCCTGACCGGCGGTGATGGAGCCGTTAAGGTTACGGGCAAAGTTGGCCAGCAGTCGTTCGGTCAGCGCCAGCGCCACGGTATCTCCCAAGCCGTAAGCCGCTTGGGCCACGTAAACCGCACCCAACTCGCTTAAGGTCTGGGCCCAATCCTGACTCAGATCACCCTGGGCCACTGAGATGTCGGCAATGCTGGTGCCGGAGTGACAACCCACCGTAAACCAGAGTCGCCGGG
>CAZLJY010000039.1:0-29453 GCA_964559945.1 uncultured Gammaproteobacteria bacterium
ATGTAAGGTGCCACAATGCGGTTATGCAGCGAGACAAAAAAACCGGTGTCGCCGTAACGAGCATTTTCTTCGTCAAAAATTTGGTCGTAGCGAAAGTCCTTAATACCTGGGCCACCGTAGGCCTCGTCGACCCACATGCAGAGCAGCCCCTGCTCTCCCGCCTTTAAGAATGCTTCTGGATCCACTTGACCTTGCTGGGCCCAACGATCTCGGTGAGGCTCTACTTCCGCCTGCAAAAATCGACGAGTGGCATCCCGGAACATCTCGTGTTCCTCGTCAAAGATAAACCTTGGGTTGGCCGACACGGCTATTTGCCCACAAATTTCGCAGGGCGCTTTTCCAAGAAGGCCTGCACACCCTCCGCTGCATCTGCGCTGGCAGCACACTGCCCTTGCAACATCGCTTCAAACCGGAACGCCTCATCATAACTAGCATTCATCGCCAGACGCATGGCCCGCTTGGTGGCCGCCAACGACAACGGCGCTTTTTCAGCCAACTCGGCGGCCCAAGCCTGAGCATTGCTGACCACCTCATCGGCCGGGACAACCCGATTGATGAGCCCAGCACTCAGGGCATCGGCAGCGCTTAATCGCTCACCCTCAATGGACATCTGATAGGCGCGTTTGTAACCCAACTGACGAACCAATAGCCAAGTTGCGCCACCATCAGGCACCAACGAAATGGCCGTAAAAGGCGACAGCAAAAACGCATTGTCTCCCATTACTACCAGGTCACTGGTTAAGGCGACCGACAATCCTACGCCCGCAGCAAACCCGTTCACTGCAGCAATCACCGGTTTGCGCATCGTGTTGATGGCATCTAGCACCGGACGGTATTCGTGATTTAGCTGACGCTCCACCGATGCTTCGATACCTTCTTTTAAGTCCGCTCCCGGACTGAATGCGCGGCCAGCGCCGGTCAACACCACCACCCGCACGGCATCGTCGTTGTCAGCGGTTTGCAGCACCGCCGTCAGATCTGCACGCAACGCGCCGTTAAACGAATTCATGGCGTCTGGTCGGTTCATGGTTACCGTGGCAACGCCACCGTCAACCGAATAAATCACTGTAGATTGGTCACTCATAAAATTTCCTTGGATAACAATTCAGGCAGCACTGGACTGAGCAGCCTGGGGGCTGGGTGGATAAAACTGTTTGCCGGCGCTGGCCATAGTTTTGAGTAGCTCGGGTACATTAAAACGAGGACCATACCGTTCCGCTAAGGTCTGCGCGGTGGCGATAAACGTATCCAGCCCAACAGTATCAATATAGGAGAGGGTACCGCCAGTCCAGGGCGGGAAACCCCAGCCAAAGATGGACCCCAAATCGGCATCCTCAGCAGTGGTCAACACTCCTTCTTCCATGCAGCGCACAGTTTCAATGGCTTGAATGTACAGCAGACGCTGCTTGACCTCATCTAACGAGGGCTGCTGCTCAGCGGTGGGAAAGTGTTGGCTCAATTCTGGCCATAGATGCTTTTTTCCACCCTCGGGGTAATCGTAAAAGCCCTTACCGAAACGTTTACCCGATCGACCCAGCTCATCGACCATCTTGAAGGTGACATCCATCGCCGATAATGGCGTGTAGTCGTCACCAAGATCTGCCAAGGTCTGCTTGTGCACCTTGACACTCAAATCCAATGTAACCTCATCGTGCACTGCCAACGGCCCCACCGGCATGCCGGCCTGCTTGCCGGCATTTTCAATTAATGCGGGAGCAACACCATCTTGCAACAACGCCATGCCCTCATTGACGTAGGTGCCGAAACAGCGCGAGGTATAAAAGCCACGGCTATCGTTCACTACAATGGGGGTTTTGCGAATTTGACGGACGTAGTCCAGCGAATGGGCCAATGCCTTATCCGAGGTCTGTTCTCCCATGATGATTTCCACCAAAGGCATTTTGTCCACCGGCGAGAAAAAGTGCAGGCCGATAAAGTTGTCAGGACGGCTTGAAGACTCCGCCAATCCACTAATGGGTAAGGTGGAGGTATTGGAAGCAAATACTTTGTCCGCGGCCAGCACCGCCTCAGCCTTGGCGGTCACATCTGCTTTGATCTCGCGATTTTCAAATACCGCTTCAATAACCAAATCACACCCTTCCAGATCCTCGTACCGAGTGGTTGGATGAATTAAGTTCAATAAGGCGTCCATCTTGTCTTGAGTCGTGCGCCCGCGCTGTAACCGCTTGTCCATGATTTTGCGAGAATAGTCTTTGCCTTTTTCCGCAGACTCTTGAGCGGAATCCAACAGCACCACCTCAATACCGGCTTTGGCACTAACAAACGCAATCCCTGCGCCCATCATGCCGGCCCCTAGCATGCCGATTTTTTTACATCGAGCCGGCTCAATATCCTTCGGTCTGCGGGCACCTTTCTCCGCAGCACCTTTATTGATGAACAGGGTGCGAGTCATATTTCGGTAAACAGGATTTAAGAACAACGAGGTAAAGTACCGCGCCTCAATCTTCAGGGCGGTATCCATTGGCACAATGGTGCCTTCGTAAACACAGGACAAAATCGCGATTGGCGCCGGGTAATTATGCTGGGTTTTTTGCGCAATCATGGCGCTGCCACCCATAAACACCTGAGCGATTTTCGGATTGAACGGGCCCGCCCCGCCCGGAACCTTGAAGCCTTTCTGATCCCAAGGTTGCTGAGCTTCGGGATTGTCCTCAATCCACTTCGCTGCGCTGGACGCCAATTGATCCGCGGGGACCACGGCATCGATAAAACCTAATTTTTGCGCTTTTTGTGCGGACACATGGGTGCCTTGGGTGATGAGTTCCAGAGCTGGCTGAACACCGATCAGCCTTGGCAAGCGTTGGGTACCACCTGCGCCGGGTAGCAGTCCCACCTGTACCTCCGGTAAACCAAACACCGCCTTAGGCGTATCAGCAGCAATCCGGTGGTGACAGGCTAAGGCGATTTCCAATCCGCCGCCTAAAGCCGTGCCATTCAAGGCCGCCACAAAAGGTTTGCCACCGGTTTCCATGGCGCGAAGCGCACCGGTGAATTTCATGTTCTTTTCCAGCAGCTCCGATGCCGGCAACTTGGCATCAAAAACATTAACCAACCACATGAGGTCGGCGCCAGCGACAAAGGCATCTTTGGCCGAAGTAATGATTGCGCCTTTAATGGCATCGTCCGAATGAACCCGCGCTATCGCTCCAATCAGTTCGTCCAGAAACGCATCGGTGACAACGTTCATACTGCGATCAGGCATATCCAGGGTTAGCGTAGCGATGCCTTGATTTACGGAGAAATTGATGATGTCAGACATAATTACACCCGCTCAATAATGGTGGCAGTGCCCATACCGGCACCAATACAAAGGTTCACTAACGCGGTATTAAGATCGCGCCGTTCCAGTTCGTCCAGCACAGTGCCCAGCACCATGGCGCCGGTGGCACCCAGGGGGTGGCCCATCGCAATGGCACCACCGTTGACGTTGATTTGGCTGTGGTCAATATCCAGCTGCTGCATGAAGCGCAGAACCACGGAAGCAAAGGCTTCGTTTAACTCAAACAAATCGATATCTGCTGTACTCATGCCGCATCGCTTCAGTACCTTCTCAGCGGAGGGTCCTGGGCCAGTCAACATGATGGTGGGTTCTGTACCAATAGAGGCAAAGCCGCGAATGCGCGCTCTAGCCTTTAACCCCAGGGCATCGCCTATCTCTTTGCTACCCACCAACACGCCGGCTGCACCGTCGACAATGCCTGAGCTGTTGCCGCCGGTGTGAACGTGATTGATCCGCTCCACTTCTGGGTAGCGCTGCAGTGCAACGGCGTCAAAGCCGAACTGCTCACCAGGGATCACAAACGCCGCTTTTAGCCCTGCCAGATCTTCTGCGGTGGTGCCCGGGCGCATATGCTCATCGCGAGCGAGCAAAGTCATTCCAAGAGAATCGGTCACCGGAATCACGGACCGATCAAAGTAACCCTGATCCCAAGCATGGGCAGCCCGCTCCTGACTACTTGCCGCATACTGATCCACATCCTCGCGGCTGAAGCCGTATTTAGTGGCAATCAGATCGGCGCCAATACCTTGAGGGGCAAAATAGGTGTTGTACGCCACGTTGGGGTCAACCGCCATTGCGCCGCCGTCAGACCCCATGGGCACCCGAGACATGGATTCAACGCCGCCACCAATACACAAGTCGGACTGGCCTGCCATGACTTGGGCGGCCGCAGTATTAACCGCCTCTAAACCCGAAGCGCAAAACCGGTTTAACTGCTTGCCCGGAACAGTCTGATCGTAATTGGCCATCAGGGCACCCACACGGGCCACATTAGCGCCCTGCTCACCCACCGGTGAGACGCAACCCATCACCACGTCATCCACCTTGCTGGTATCGAGGTCAGTGCGATCGCGCAATGCCTCTAAGACCTGGCGAACCAACTCTATGGGCGTCACTTCATGGAGTGAGCCAGAGGCTTTGCCTCGCCCTCGCGGGGTGCGCACGTGATCGAAAATATAAGCGTCTGTCATAGTCTTAAATTCCTGTAGATCAGGCAGAATGTTGCCCGGAGAGTTCAAAAGTAATCTGGCGTTGAAAGGCGTGGTGAGCGGCGTCAAAGTCAATATCCCGGCTACCTAGCATCCAGGCCCACACCATGCCTGAGGTGTAAGCACAGAAGCGCGCGGCAAATACTTCGGGATCAACGCTTTTACAGATATCACCCTGGCGTTGGCCCTCAGTGACCCAATGGGCCAACTGGTCGCGCTGGGAACGAAATACTTTACGCATCATGTCAGAGTGGCCGCAGCCCGGCTCCACTGCGTGATAGGAAAGGATCTGCATGGCGCGAATGTCTTTGGGCGAGCGCAACACAAAACGGTAGTAAGCCGCAGCGGTCGCTAAGATTGCCTCTATCCCCGATTGGTTGGCCACGGCTTTGTCGAAGGTATCTAGCCAGCGATCAGAGACGGTTTTTATCACTGCCTTAAATAATCCGGCTTTGCTGCCGAATCGGTAGGTGACCAATCCGCGACTGTATCCCGACACCTCACCCAGCGCTTTCAACGTCGTTTTATCGGTACCCAAACTGACGATCAGTCGGATGGCCGCGTCAATCATTGCGGTGTCCGACAATGCGGTTCGTTCAGCCTGAGTCAGAGAAGGTTGCGCCATGGGCGGCAAAGATACTTGCTATTAACCAGCAAGTAAATAGGAAACGCGATTGAACTTGTCGCACCTGGAATTTCGCGACCAAACGCTAACGCGACAGCCGGCGGTGGATGGTGGACCCCACTGCCTTTTGCTGGTTTTAGGCGTTTATTCTCTGCCATGACGCATAGGCCTGCAAAACGGTCGCTTCATGGATGTCGACAATATCGTTGATGTCCTCGGCGTAACCTCCGGCCATGCAGACTGCGACCGGAACGCCCGCTTCTGTAAGCAATTCCAGGACCTGTTTGTCTCGCTGGGCGAGGCCTGCCTTGGTCAGGGCGAGGCGGCCGAGGCGATCACCAATATAGGGGTCAGCACCGGCCAGATAAAAAACCAGGTCTGGTCGGTTCTGCCCAAGCAGTCTGGATAGTTGATCGTTCAACGCGTTGAGGTACTGCTCGTCGCTGGTGTCATCGGCAAGCGCTAGATCCACATCACTGGTTTGTTTGCGGGTCGGGTAGTTGCGGGCGCCGTGCATGGAAAATGTCGTCACCGATGGGTCATCAGCAAAGATGGCGGCGGTACCGTCCCCCTGGTGAACGTCAAGATCAACCACCAACACGCGGTTTACGTTTAATGTGTGCTGCGCATAACGGGCGGCTACCGCGACATCATTAAGCACGCAGTAGCCGCCACCGGTGTCGGCGAACGCATGGTGGGTGCCACCCGCTAAATTCACCGCAATACCGCAGCTCAAAGCAACTTCTGCCGCTGCCATGGTGCCACCGACAGAGCGGCGTGAGCGCTCGACCATTTTTTCGCTGTAAGGAAATCCGATGCGCCGCTCAATGGATTTTGGCAGCGTAGCGCTTAGCAGCGCGTTTAAATAACTGGCCGTGTGGACCCGCCTGAGGGCCTGTTCGGAGGCTGCCGGAGGTACAACGAAGCGGGCGTTGGCAAGAGTCTTGTTGGTGCTCAGTCGCTCCCGTAACCGGGAGTACTTATCCATGGGGAATCGATGCTCAGCGGGCAACGGCAAAACAAACTCATCACAGTAGAAGAGATTGAATGCGGTTGGACTGGCCTTGCTGGTCAACGCAGAGAGTTTAAGGCCCACGACTATCGCAGCGGGCGATTTTTCTTCAATCAGCGAGCGCCGCAGCTACTTTCTGCTGCTGGGCCAGCAGCGCCTCGGGCAAGCGATCACCATAGCTGCGCAGATAATCACCAATCTCGCTGAGCTCATGCTGCCAGCCCTGTTGATCCATCTCGACCAATGCACTGAGCACCTGTGGCTCCAGATCCAAGTCGGCCGTGTCCAGGTCCTGGGGCCTGGGCAAATAGCCAATGGCCGTCTCCTGCGCACCGACTTCACCAGCACATCGACCAACGATCCAGCGCAGTACCCGCATATTCTCGCCAAAGCCAGGCCACATGAAGCGACCGTCGTTGTCTTTGCGGAACCAGTTCACGTGGAAAATTTTTGGCGCGTTGGAGGCGGTTTTTCCAACCTCTAGCCAATGCTGGAAATAGTCAGCGAAGTTATAGCCGCAAAATGGCTTCATCGCCATTGGATCACGGCGCACAACGCCCACAGCTCCGGTGGCTGCGGCGGTGGTTTCCGATGCCATCGACGCCCCCACCAATACACCGTGCTCCCAATCTTTAGATTCAAACACCAACGGCACCAAACGCTCCCGGCGGCCGCCAAAGATAATCGCGGATATGGGCACTCCCTGAGGCGCCTCGGCCTGATCGGAATAGCTTGGGCAACGCTTGATGGAAACGGTGAAACGGGAGTTAGGATGGGCTGCGGGACCGTTGTCCGCCGCGTAGTCGTTGCCGCGCCAATCGGTGGCCGGGGAATCGTCAGATTTTCCTTCCCACCAAGGCTGATTGTCACCGGTCGTGGCCACATTGGTAAAAATAGTGTCCCGATCCAGCATCGAAAGCGCGTTGGGGTTGGTGTCTTCGCCTGTGCCCGGCGCCACGCCGAAAAAGCCCGCTTCCGGGTTGATGGCCCACAACTGGCCATCATCACCCACGTGCATCCAACAAATGTCGTCGCCCACCGTCCACACTTTCCAGCCCTTTTGGGATTCCGGCGGAATCAGCATGGCCAAATTGGTTTTTCCACAGGCCGAGGGGAACGCGCCGGCCACGTAGCTCACGTTGCCTGCTGGGTCTTGAATACCGACAATAAGCATGTGTTCAGCAAGCCAGCCTTCGTTGCGGGCCTGGAAGCTGGCAATGCGCAGCGCGTGGCACTTTTTACCCAACAGCGCGTTGCCGCCATAGCCAGAGCCAAAGCTCATAATGCTCAACGATTCCGGGAAATGCATAATGAAACGACGCTCGGGATCCAGATCGCCAGTAGAGTGCAGCCCCTTAACAAAGGTGCCGTCCCGTTCGATCCGGGCCAACGATTCGCTACCCATTCGCGTCATCAGCCGCATATTGGCAACCACATAGGGGCTGTCGGTGATTTCTACCCCGCAACGGGCCAGCGGTGAGCCGATAGGACCCATGCAGTAGGGAATGACATAAAGGGTTCGCCCCTCCATCGCGCCATCGAACAGGCCTTCCATTTTTGCCTTGGCCTCATCCGGCGCCATCCAGTTATTGTTCGGTCCGGCATCCATCTCATTCTGGGTGCAGACAAAGGTGAGGTGCTCCACGCGAGCCACATCGCTAGGATCTGACTGATGAAGGTAACAGCCTGGATGGGTCTCCTGGTTGAGTTCTTTCAGGTCCCCTTGACCCTTCATCAACTCAACTAAGCGTTGATATTCCTGCTCTGACCCATCACACCAGACGATGGTCTGCGGACGGGTCAGTCTGGCGACATCCTCTACCCATTGCGCTAGTTCAGGAAGACTCGTTGACATGCTTTTTCCTCAGGAAATCGGCAGAAGGACAAGGCGCAGGACAATAACGCTCCAGAGGGCGGAATTCAACGTTTGGCGTGCCTTAGTTTGCGCTGTTAACTATCGTTCACCCAGGCAACTTTTGCAGTGGATTCTGGAAGGGCCCCGCAGGTCCCTGACAAACCGCTGAAAACCTTGCATTTCCACCCTAAATATCCAGTGAATTACGCAACTGACTTGCCATTGACAAGTATTATTGCCGGGCTGCATACTGTGCACATGAAATTAAACAGTCGTTTGAAAAAAGTCGAACGCACTGTTACCTCGGTAGACGGTATCGAACTGAGCGTGACCAGCTGCGGTAATTCTGCCCACCCGCCTGTGGTGCTGTTTCACGGCGGTGGTCAAACCGGTTGGTCCTGGCGGGAAACCGCCGAAGGGTTGGCCAATCGACAACACTATTGCCTAGTTCCTGACCTACGAGGCCACGGCAGCAGCGAATTCGCTAATGATTACCGGCTAGATCGGTTTGTCGATGATGTGGGCAGCATTGTGAATTCGCTCTGCACTCAGCCGCCGGTTGCCGTTGGCGCGTCCATGGGTGGACTCACTGCATTGATTGCCCAGTCTAAACAGCCGATTTTTTCTGCCCTTGTGCTGGTAGACATTGTTCCAGACTGGAAGCAGGATGGTATTGCGCAGATTTTGGCATTCCTAGGAGCGTACCCAGAGGGTTTTGCCAGCGTTGAAGACGCTGCGGCGGCGATAAGGGCTTACCTACCCCATCGCCCCGCCCCGAGAGACCATGAGGGTCTGACCCGCAATCTTCGGCGCAGTGGTGATCGCTGGTTCTGGCATTGGGATCCCCGCTTACTGGAAGCGGCCAATGAACACGTCAGCCAGTGGCAACAACGGTTTTCCGATGGTTGCCAAAAAATCGCGATTCCCACCTTGCTCATCAGCGGCGGGCGAAGCGAGATCGTTGATAATGAGGGCGCTAACAAGTTGAAAAAACTGATCCCCCATGCACAGCATGTGGAGATCAAAAACGCACGCCACATGGTGGCCGGCGACAGCAACCAACAATTTACTGACGCAGTTCTGGAATTCTTAGATTCCCTGGACAGCGTCGATCCATCACAAGAGGACTCTTTATGTCTGGTTTCATGATGTACCTATCCCTGATTGGCGTCGCTTTAGCCGCCGGTTTCCTGCGTTCCTCCGTCAAAGGATGGACCATCGCCAGTGCCGTTACATTAATCGCATTCGGATTGATGTCATCAGCTTCCACCGCAGCTCTGGTGGTTGGCTGGTTGTTGGTAGCGGTCGTTGCTATACCGCTGAACTACGCCCCCTGGCGAGAGCAATATCTCACAGCCCCGGTGCTTAAGATCTATCGCAAGTTGGCGCCGAAACTGTCAGAAACCGAAGCGGTCGCACTGGAAGCTGGCACGGTAGGCTGGGAAGGCGAACTGTTCGCCGGCAAACCCAACTTTGGTGAACTCCTTGCCCAACCCAAAGCGGAACTGAGCGCTGACGAGCGAGCGTTCGTCGATGGCCCGGTAGAAACCCTGTGCTCCATGATCGAAGACTGGGACGTGAACCACGTGCGCGCTGACCTGCCGCCAGAGGCCTGGCAGTACATCAAAGACCAGCGCTTTTTTGGCATGATTATTCCGAAGTCTTACGGCGGTCTGGAGTTTTCCGCTTACGCCCATTCAGTGGTGGTGCAAAAGCTGTCGTCCAAGAATGCGGTGCTCGGCTCCACCGTTTCGGTTCCCAATTCCTTGGGCCCAGCGGAACTGCTGCTGCACTACGGCACCGAAGAACAGAAAAACTATTACCTACCTCGGCTGGCCAAAGGCGAAGAGGTTCCCTGCTTTGGTTTGACGGGACCCACCGCAGGTTCCGACGCCACATCCATCCCCGACATCGGCGTGATTTGCCGAGGGAATTACAACGGCGAAGACGTGCTGGGCATGAAGCTGACCTTTGACAAGCGGTATATCACCCTTGCACCGGTCGCAACCTTGGTGGGCCTGGCCTTTCGGCTGACAGACCCGGAAGGACTGCTGGGCGAACAAGAAGATCTTGGCATCAGCCTAGCGCTGTTACCCAGAGACACCAAAGGGTTAGACATTGGCCGACGCCACATGCCTTTGAACGTGCCTTTTCAAAATGGACCGATTCGTGGTGAGGACGTCTTTGTGCCGCTGGAGTTCCTAATCGGCGGGCCTGACATGGCTGGCCAAGGTTGGCGCATGCTGGTGGAATGTTTGAGCGTTGGCCGGGCGATTTCTCTGCCCTCCAGCGCCGCAGGTGGCAGTCGAGCAGCCGCTCTTGCCACCGGCGCATACGCACGAATTCGTCGACAGTTTGGGTTGCCTATCGGTCGTTTTGAAGGGGTTGAAGAGGCCCTGGCGCGGATCGGCGGAAAAGCCTATTTGGCCACCGCGGTATCGGAAGCCACTGCTCTGGCGGTGGATCGCGGCGAAAAGCCTGCTGTGTCCTCCGCGATTGCCAAATACCATGCCACAGAGCTGGCACGACAGGTGGCCACCGACACGATGGACGTGCATGGTGGCAAAGGCATTATTTTAGGACCGAAGAACTACGCTGGCAGAAGCTGGCAGGGCGCCCCTATTGCCGTCACGGTGGAGGGAGCAAATATCATGACCCGCAGCCTGATGATTTTCGGCCAGGGCGCAATACGCTGCCATCCCTTTGTGCTGAAAGAAATCGCCGCCCTTAGCTTGGAAGACCCTAAAGAGCAGGTAAAAGCCTTTGATAAAGCGCTGTTTGGGCATATTGGGGTCGCGTTTTCCAATGCCAGTCGAGCGCTGGTACTGGGTCTGAGCGGCGGCAAGCTGGCCCGCACGCCTGGCAGTCGTTACACCCGCCGTTATTACCAGTCCATCGCCCGCTATAGCGCAGGACTAGGTTTGGCCGCCGATTTGGCCATGCTGACCTTGGGTGGAAAGCTGAAATTCAAAGAACGTCTTTCAGCCCGACTCGGCGACGTACTGAGCCATTTGTATATGATGTCCGCCCTATTGAAACGCTATGAGGATCATGGACGTCCCGCAGTGGACGCGCCTTTCCTGAATTGGGCCGCCCAGTACTGCACCTTCGAAATCCAAAAAGCCTTTTCTGACGTGATCCGCAACTTCCCTTCCCGGCCGGTAGCCTGGATGATGCGGGCCCTGATTTTTCCTCTGGGCAGTTGGGCGAAAATGCCTTCCGATCGTCTAGACCATAAAGTCGCGGCCCTGTTACAGAGCCCGAACGAGGCGCGGTCGAGACTGACCGACCTCGCTTATGCGGTGTCGGAGCCAAACAATCCTCTGGGGCAAATGGAAGCGGCGCTGCCGTTGGTCATTCAGGCAGAACCTCTGGAGCGAAAAATTCGCAAAGCCACCCGAGCCGGAGAACTGGCGGGCGACACACCGACAGAGCTTTTGTCGGATGCCCTTAAACAGGGTGTGGTCAATCAGGCGGACTTTGATCTGCTCATCCAAACCCGCGAACTGGTGGCGGAGATTATCGCTGTGGATGATTTTGATCACGAGGAACTTGTGGCCGCACAGCAGCCCAAGCCCCAGGTTGAGCAAGCCGCTTAAGCGACTGTCAGTGAACGGACTCCTGGGCTCTAGTCAGCATCAACGACTAGCGGCCCAGGGGGACAACTAAGCCAACAGTAAACACCGGCGCCGTATCTTCCACGATGCCAGCCATCCTGGCGTTAGCTGGGCTGTAGCGATAACGCAGCTCCGCCCGCAACAGCACCCCACTTTCGGTCAGGTCCCACTGCCCGCCGACCCCCAGGTGAGCCATATATTCTGTGTTCGACTCACCGGGCAATTCAAACCGTAGAGCGCCAATTCCCAGCAACACATAGGGGTTCCAAAGCGGTGTGCGGTTATAACGCACCCAGTTCACTGCAAGCCCAGTATGTTTCAAATCGAAGCCGGCATCGAAGTCCATCTCGTCGCGAAACACCTCCGCCTCAATCGTTGTTTGTGTGGTCAGGTTCAACCCACCGCGCAGCCCTAGCAACCATCCGGTATCCGCCTCCTGGTCACCGCTTTCGAACACCCCGCCAACATCCAGTTGAACGTAAGCGGGTGGCACTGGTGCCCGGGATAACTGGGCATTGGCATTACTGGCAGTAGCCAGCATCGATAACGCAAGCAAAGCCGGACCTAAGAACACCTCTACTGCGCCCGTGGAACGGCGCCCGATAGACCGACCGTTTCCATTTCCATGGACTGCTTTAGCCGTCATTTTCTGGCTCCTTAAATTGTAATCCCAAGCGGTACGCCAGCCATGACCAAAGCCCACCCATGGGCGCGGCCAAAGCCGCCACAACGCCGATCCCCAGGCCCAATCCGGCGGTAAGCCCCAAATAGACCCAGCCGCTGGCCAGGTCGCCACCGCGGTAGACAAAGGTATCAATAAAGTTCTTGGCTTTGTAGCGAACCTCCGGCTCTACCTGGGTGTACATTAGCTCCCTGGCCGGCTTCATCAATCCGTACTCACCGCCTCGGCGCAGGGCCTGGAAAACCCCCAGCACCATCACCTGGGGCCAGATCGCCAACAGGGCCAATCCTACCGCTGTTAATATCGGCATGATGGCCATCGTTCGACCGACGCCAATCCAGCGCAGCAATCGAGAGGTCAGCAGCAACTCCAACGAAAATGCCGTGATATTGGCGCCAAGATCAATGAGGGCAAAAAAACGGGTTGGGTCAGCCCCTTCAAAAGCTTGCTCAACCAGTGTGATTTGCAGGTTATAGATCACCGTATTCAAGATCGGTAAGAACACTAAAACCAAGACCATTAAGCGCAGCATCGGCGTGCGCCATGCCAACTGAGCACCCGCCCATATTGAGCCACCGATGGCCGGCGCCCGGCCGCCAGCCTGAGCCTCCTGGAACCGTAACAGACTCATCTGGCAGGCCATGGCCAGAATCAGGAAACCTATCGCCAACAAGAATAAATTTGCGGTTCCTAGCCACGGCGCCAGCGCCGCTGTGAGCGTTGGGCCGACGATCGCGCCGGCGCTACCGCCAGCAGCGATGACGCCAAATAATCGGCGAGCCTGACCGGGGTTAAATAGGTCGGCCATAAAACTCCAGAACACCGACACCACAAACATGTTGAACACGCTGATCCAGACGAAAAACACCCGCCCCAGCCACAGGGTGTCCGAAGCGCTGCGAAAGGCGAAATAAAATGCAACGAGATTGAGTACAAAGAAGGCGTAGCTGGCTGGCAGGAAGACCCGTTTTGGTAAACGTGAAACTAACCATCCAAACACTGGCAGCATCAGCGCCATCACCACAAACGTTGCTGTAAACAACAACGGAACCGTTACCGAGCCACTGGCAACCGCCATGGATTCGCGAATTGGCCTTAAGGTGAAATACGCGCAAAGCAGGCAAAAGAAATAGCCCGTGGACAGGGCTAAACTAACCCATTCGCCGCGCTTTACCGCTAGGATCGAATTCGGTGTCACCGATCCTCTCTCTTGGCCTTAGCCGTTAAACTACACGAACAAATTTGTTGTTTCACCAGGGCGCATCCCGGAATGCACCCTGCCAATGTCATACCCCCAGGCCCATTAGCCCAGAGACTTCAACACGGCGTCTAGGGTTTCTTTGGCATCGCCAAACAACATGCGCGTGTTGTCCTTAAAGAACAGAGGATTTTGCACCCCAGCATATCCGGTGGCCATGCTGCGCTTAAGCACGATGGTCGTCTCACCCTTCCACACTTCCAATACCGGCATGCCGGCTATAGGGCTGTCGGGTTCGTCCTGAGCAGAAGGGTTGACGATGTCGTTAGCGCCGATAATCACCGACACGTCGACATCGGGAAAGTCATCGTTGATCTCGTCCATCTCAAATACGATGTCGTAGGGCACTCGCGCCTCAGCCAGCAATACGTTCATGTGTCCCGGCATCCGACCGGCTACCGGATGGATGCCAAACCGCACATTAACGCCTTTGTCTTTCAAATTTCGGCAAATCTCATTGACCGTATGCTGAGCTTGGGCCACTGCCATACCGTAGCCTGGGATGATCATGACTTCCTTAGCGCCGGCCAGCATCTCAGCTACCTCATCGCTGTTCACAGGAACTACTTCACCCTGGTCCTCACCGCCGCCGCTGGATGATTTTGCGGTGCCAGTGCCAAAACCACCGGCAATGACAGCTAAGAACTTTCGGTTCATCGCGCGGCACATGATGTAACTTAAGATTGCGCCGCTGCTGCCCACCAGAGCGCCGGTCACGATCAACAGATCGTTACCCAGCATGAATCCGGTTGCCGAGGCCGCCCAACCCGAATAGCTGTTGAGCATGGACACCACCACAGGCATATCAGCGCCGCCGATGGCCATCACCATATGGATGCCGAACAACAATGCAATGACGGTCATGATGACCAGTGGTTGCAGGCCGTTACCCTCAGCAGCTCCTATGACAAATTCACGGCCAAACCACAGGGCTAATAGCAATAACCCAAGGTTTAACCAATGTCTGCCAGGCAGTAGCAAGGGGCTGCCGCCAATTTTTCCGCTGAGTTTCCCGAACGCAATAATGGAGCCGGAGAACGTCACTGCGCCGATCAGGATTCCTAGGTAAACCTCCACGTTGTGGATCGTTTCCTCAACGCCCTGGAAGTGCACATCGGGGTCAAGAAAACTGGCATATCCCACTAAGACTGCAGCAGCGCCTACCAGGGAGTGCAGAATGGCCACAAGCTCGGGCATCTGGGTCATCTGCACCCGTTGAGCCAGCACGATGCCGATCAACCCACCCAACACTAACGCGGTGATCAAAATGGCGTAGTTGGCGGTCACAATGCCAGCAATCGTGGCGATCATCGCAATCGCCATGCCCAGCATGCCGTAGACGTTGCCGCGCCGCGCGGTTTCCTGATTACTTAAGCCGCCCAGGGCCAAAATAAACAGAATGGTCGACGCAATGTATGAAACGGTTATTAATCCTGGAGTCATATCAGCAGCGCCTTACTTACGGAACATTTCCAGCATTCTTCGAGTGACAGCAAAGCCGCCCACGATATTAATGCTGGTGATGAGTACAGTTACCACGGCCACCCACTTAATCAGGTTGTCCGCGGACGAAATCTGCAGCAAAGCGCCAATAATGATGATGCTGCTGATGGCGTTAGTCACGCTCATCAATGGTGTATGCAAAGCCGGCGACACGTTCCATATGACCATGTAGCCAACAAAGCAGGCCAGCACAAACACTGTGAAATGGGCCATAAAGGACGGTGGTGCCACCGCACCCAGACCGAATAGTGCTAAGCCCCCGATACCCAGGGTCAGGATTGGGCCCCAGATACTCGGTGGGCCTTCCGGCTCCTCCACTTTGGGCGGTGGCGGTGGTTTGGCCGCAGGCGCAGCCGATAGGCGCGGTGGCGGCGGCGGCCAGGTAATCTCGCCAGACTTTGTCACCGTGGCGCCGCGTACCACTTCATCGTCCATGTCGATGATGAGTTCGCCGTCTTTTTCAGGGCACATGTCGGTGAGCAGATGGCGTAAATTGGTGCCGTAAAGCTGGCTGGACTGCGCCGCCAGCCGGCTCGGAAGATCGGTATAGCCAATCAGAGTGACGCCATGAGCTGTGGCCACTTTGCCAGGCTCAGTGAGCTCACAATTGCCGCCTTGCTCGGCAGCCAGATCCACCACCACGCTGCCGTCACGCATGGACTCCACCATCGCGGTGGTGATCAGTTTGGGTGCTGGCTTACCGGGAATTAACGCCGTGGTAATAATGATGTCGACTTCTTCTGCCTGTTCGGCAAACAGCGCCATCTCCGCCTCGATAAAGGCCTTACTCATCACCTTGGCATAACCACCTTCGCCGGCGCCGTCTTCATCGTCCTCAAAATCCAGCATGAGGAACTCAGCGTCCATGCTCTCCACCTGTTCCTTGACCTCAGGTCGGGTGTCGAAGGCGCGCACGATAGCGCCCATGCTTTTCGCCGCGCCGATAGCGGCCAGACCCGCAACGCCTGCGCCTATCACCATCACCTTGGCCGGCGGCACCTTACCGGCAGCGGTAATTTGTCCGGTGAAAAATCGTCCAAAGTGCTGGGCTGCTTCCACTACCGCACGGTAACCGGCGATGTTGGCCATTGAGCTGAGCGCATCCATTTTTTGGGCCCGTGAAATACGCGGCACCGAATCCATCGATAAGGCGTTCACCCCTTTGTCCGCCAGCGTTTTCAGCAACTTTTCGTTCTGCGCCGGATACAGGAAACAAATCAGCGTTTGTCCCTCGCGCAGTAACTTCACTTCCTTATCGCTAGGACCGCGAACCTTCAGCACGATGTCAGCAGCCTTGAACACAGACTTTGCATCGGACTGGATCTGAGCGCCAGCATCGGCATAGGCGGCGTCAGAATAACTAGCGGGTTCACCTGCGCCTCTTTGCACCAGAACGTCAAAGCCGAGCTTTTTCAGCTGACCCACAACCTCCGGCGTTGTCGCAACGCGCAGCTCTCCAGCAAAAGACTCTTTTGGTACGCCTATCTTCATGGGGTGTCCTTATCGATCTGTAACGCCTGTACCCGCAGGCTATGGCCGCTTGATGCCTGTTTCCAAGCGCGATGCCTGTTTATGGCATGGCTGGGCACTGGATTGCAAATAGATTATTGATCAAAGCCTTTTAGCGTTGCCCATTGGTCCAAGGGTGCTCTGTCGGTGCGCCATTGATTGATCGGCGCTTGGTCGTCCGCCACACCCAACGCAAGCCCGCAATACAGCATCAGCTCAGGAGGTAGGGCAATATGGCGGGCCACGGTTTCGTGCCAGACAGACCAAGCTTCCTGGGCGCAGCTATGTAAGCCTTCTTCTCTGGCCAGCAGCATCAAGGTCTGCATAAACATGCCCAGGTGGGCCCATTGGTTTTGCCCCATACAACGGTCAATGGCAAAGAACAAACAGACCGGTGCCCCAAAACAATCGAGGTTCTTGGCAAATTGCATCAAGCGACCCATCTTATCGTCGCGCCCAATACCTATTGAGGCATACAGGTCTTCACCACAGCGATAACGGCGGGTCCGATAGGGCTCTTTCAATTTATCCGGATAAACTGAGTATTCAGACGGCTCACCGCCTGGGTTTTGGGGCAGTCGGGAGGCAACATCATCAATTAACGCCGACAATGGGGACCCGCTAAGGGCATAGACATGCCAAGGTTGTAGATTGCCACCGGAAGGCGATTGGGCCGAGCGGGTAAGCAAGCGATCAATGGTGTCCTTGGACACTGGCGTGGATTTAAACGCCCGTGCTGAATAGCGACTGGCAACGGCTTCGGTCAATTCCACAAGTAATCTTCTCTGTTGCACAAAATCTACATTCGGATCATGAACAACTCAGCGGCACTGCACAAGTTCATGACAGAACAAACCGGTACACTAAGGCCATGAATAACCTAACCACGATCACTGTCGCCAAAGACTATCTCAACTTTGCCGCTGCACACTTTACGATCTTTTCCGCCACTAGTCGGGAGCGACTGCACGGCCACGGCTATCAAGTAGCGGCAGAATTAACCGCCCAAGTGGGCAGCGATGGACTTAGCTTCAACTACAAAATAGTCAAAGATCTGCTACTGGAGGAGTGTGAGCGGCTGGATGAATACATGCTGCTTCCCCAGTTCTCTCCCCATCTGACCATTGAGACCGACGGCGATTACTACCAAGTCAAACACGATGCTGACGTGATGCTTTTTCTAAAAAAAGACACCATAATTCTGCCAATCCGCAACGTCACAATTGAAGAGTTGGCCAACATGCTATTAGAGCGGGTCTTGGAGCACCCCAAACTGACAGATGCCCCACTCCACGCACTAGAAATCCGGGTATCCTCTGGCACTCAACAATGGGCGGCCAGTCGCTGGGAGGTTACGCCATGAGCGGTACACTGGTGATCACCGGCGCCAGCGCTGGTATTGGTCTAGCGACCGCAAACACGTTCGTTAAGGCTGGTTGGAAGGTGGTCAATTTGTCCCGCTCCAACTGCGCAATTCCTGACGTCGTGCAGATCGACACAGACCTGTCTGACCCTAACTGGCCTGAGCTCAGCGGGCCGGCGCTTCAAACCTTCCTTGATGGCGCAGCAGGCCCCATTTCGCTGATTCATTGCGCCGGATTGCTGCTGAAAGATTCCATCAAGGATCTAACGGCTGAGGCCTTGGCGCGCTCATTACAGGTCAACGTAGTGGCCGCCAGCCAGTTAAATCAGCAAGTGCTGCCCAAGATGGGCGAGGGTTCTTCGATCTTATATGTGGGATCAACGCTGGGCGAAAAAGCGGTGGCCGGCGCGGCGTCCTATGTAACCTCCAAGCACGCCCAGATCGGACTGATGCGCAGCACCTGCCAGGACCTGGCAGGCAGCGGCATACATACCGCAGCGATCTGCCCTGGGTTTACTGCAACGGAGATGTTGCGCAAACACGTGGGCTTTGACGACTCAATCTTAGAGGCGCTGGCCAGCAACGTGACGATGGGCCGTTTGATTGAGCCCAGCGAAATCGCCAACACTTTGTGGTTTGCGGCCAATAACGCTGTCATCAATGGCGCGGTACTGCACGCAAACCTCGGACAGGTAGAGCATTGAGTCGTGCTTTAACATCCGCTCAGCTGAGTGAGCGGCGGGAACGGGTGTTCCTTGTTCTAGCCGCCATTTTTCTTTGCGCCATGACCTTACTCAACGTGGTAGGCATCTCCCGCTTCATCCAAATGGGACCCCTAGCGCTGGCGGTGGGTGTGCTGCCCTATCCCATCACCTTTCTATGCACCGACCTTATCTGTGAGCTTTACGGTCGTCGGCGGGCCAACTTTCTGGTCACCGTCGGACTGGGCTTAAATGTGTTTATTCTTGGCTGCCTGTATTTGGGTCAGCTACTGCCATCAGTAGATCCTGCCAGCCAGCCCCCTTGGCAGGTCATTAACCTGGCATCAGATATCGTATTGCCCAGCGGTGAAATCGTTGGCGGCAGCGTTGAATTGTTCCAATTGATTTACGCTCTCACCACGGGCGCCGTGTTCGCCTCCATGATGGCTTATTTGGCGGCCCAATACGTGGACGTGCAGTTATTCCATTTCTGGAAACGTCTGACCCGAGGTAAACACCTGTGGCTGCGCAATAATTTGTCGACGCTGTTTAGCCAACTGGTTGACGCCACAATGGTGATTTCGGTCACCTTTGGCGCCACCTACCTGGCCGGTGGCATCACGTTGAAACAGATGCTGGTACTCATTGGCAGCAATTATCTGTTCAAGATGATTGTGGCCCTGCTAGATACTGGCCCATTCTACCTAGGGGTTCACTGGCTGCGCCGTTACCTACAGGTGCCCCACCCAACAACGGTGGATGAAATGATCCAACAAGAGTCACAGAATCTGGGCGCTGAACGGTAAACCTCAACGCGCCCAATACGTCTTAGGTTTCTAGCACGCCTCTAGCCACTTGGTCGCGCTCAATGGATTCAAACAACGCTTTAAAGTTGCCTTCACCAAACCCTTCATCTTTTTTTCGCTGAATGAATTCAAAGAAGATCGGCCCAATTAAATTCTCCGAGAAAATCTGCAGCAACAATCGGTTATCGCCCTGCTCGGTTGACCCATCCAGCAAGATACCGCGACTTTTTAATGCTTCTGTTGGCTCGCCGTGGCCCGGCAAACGCTCCTCCAGCATCTGGTAGTAGGTTTCTGGCGGCGCGGTCATGAACGGCACACCCCGCGCTTTCAGGCGATCCCAGGTATCGAGCAGGTCGTCACAGTGGAAGGCGATGTGTTGGATTCCTTCCCCGTTGTAGCGAACCAGATACTCATCGATCTGCCCTTTTCCGCCAGCAGCTTCCTCATTGAGGGGTATACGAATCAACCCATCGGGGGCCGACATCGCGCGGGACGCAAGACCGGTGTACTCACCCTTAATGTCGAAAAAGCGAATCTCGCGAAAATTAAACAGGCGCTCATAAAACCCGGCCCAGTAGTCCATCCGGCCGCGGTAAACATTATGGGTGAGATGATCAATCACCCGCAGGCCACAGCCCTCCGGTACAGGATCAACACCTGCTTCAAACCGAAAATCGATGTCATAAATGGATTGCCCCGGC
This sequence comes from uncultured Gammaproteobacteria bacterium, assembly GCA_964559945.1. Taxonomy (GTDB): domain Bacteria; phylum Pseudomonadota; class Gammaproteobacteria; order Xanthomonadales; family SZUA-38; genus JANQOZ01. The sequence continues at coordinate 20,142 of CAZLJY010000039.1, forward strand.
GCATAACGATCCACTAGATATAACGCTGCCCCACCAATACCGCGAATTGCCGGCAGTCGCAGCTCCATCGGCCCAGTGGGAATATCCAGTGGCTGAGCGCCATTGGCCAGAACGTGATCGTAAGCAAGGTTTGCGTCTTTGACGCGAAACGCCAGACCACAAGCACAGGGGCCGTGCTCTTCAGCAAAGTACATGGCCGGGCTACCTGGCTGGTAATTAATGATGAAATTCACATCACCTTGTCGCCACAGCTGGACATCTTTGGATCGGTGGTTGGCCACCTTGCGAAATCCCATTAACTCAAACACTGGCTCGATAACGCCTTTCTCTGGCGCCGAAAACTCAACAAATTCAAAGCCATCCAAACCAGCGGGGTTATCAAATAGGTCAGCCATGTGGGGGTCCGTTTGTGTACTTGGTTGGCGAGTATAGAGGGGAAGTGATTTAGTTACAAATGAAACTATTTGGTTTGCTTTGAGTTTTTTTGGGGCTTCGGCGCGGCGGCGAGGGTGACAGCGGGCTTGAAGGAATGGCTCCCTGCGGTGCGCTTTACTTCCTTCAAGCCCGCTGTCACCCTCGCCGCCTCGGGCGTGCGCCGGGCAACATCAGGTCCTTTTTTGGGAAGCCGCGTTGCTAATGGTAATCGCGTTCCGAACACAGAAAACACAACACAAACGGGGAGGGGCGTCAGTAAGTGGGGGCTGAAGGGCAAGATCGCCTTTAAATCGTGCGTCTAACGGTCCCGCGGGTACCGCCGACTTGAGCGACGATCTGGCCCGAAGCCTCGAGAGACTGCCTTAACCAAAGGCTGTCTCTCGAGGAATTCAGAACGCTCAGTCTGTCTTTACGCCGGGCTTTTGAACCACGTTGATGCTCAGTTCGCGCAGTTGGTCTAGGCTGACTTCCGACGGGGCGTCGGTCATTAGATCTGCCGCTGAGGTGGTTTTGGGGAACGGGATGACGTCACGGATGGACTCGGTGCCTACCATCAGTGCCGCCAAGCGATCGATACCGAAGGCGATACCGCCGTGGGGTGGGCAACCGTAGCGCAGCGCTTCGAGCAAGAAGCCAAATTTCTCGTTGGCCTCGGATTCAGAAATACCCAACATTTCGAAAATCGCGCTCTGCATGGCCGCTTTGTGAATCCGGATCGAGCCGCCGCCGACCTCAGAACCATTCAGCACCATGTCGTAACCCTTGGATAGGGCTTCACCAGGATTAGCTGCCGCCTGTTTGGGGTCGTCGGTCACTGGCGCGGTGAAAGGATGGTGCATGGAAAACCATCGATTGCCGCCTTCGTCCCATTCGAACATGGGAAACTCTAGCACCCAAAGCGGTTTCCAGCTGTCTTTGATCAGGTCTAGATCTTTGCCTAATCGATTGCGCAGTGCTCCCATAAATTCCGATACGGTATGGGCATCGCCGGCGCCAAAGAAAATCAGGTCGCCATTCTGGGCACCGGTGATTTCCAATATGCCGTTTAAGGCCTTTTCATCCAGGAATTTTACGATGGGTGACTGCAGGCCTTCGGCGCCTGCATCTTTGTCGTTGACCTTAATCCAAGCCAAACCTCGGGCGCCAAACTGGGCCACGTATTCTCCGTAACCGTCAATTTGTTTGCGGGTTAACGAACCACCGCCAGGTGCTCGTAGCACCGCAACGCGTCCCTTCGGGTCATTGGCTGGGCCGGCAAAAACTTTGAAATCGACGTGGGCCACGTGCTCAGCAATATCCTGAAGTTCCAACGGGTTGCGCAAGTCGGGTTTGTCTGAGCCGTAACGGCGCATCGCTTCAGCGTAGGACATGCGGGGAAATGGGTTGGCCAGCTCAACGTCCAACACCTGCTTGAACACGTCGCGAATGAGGTTTTCTGCCAGATTCAATACGTCTTCGCGCTCGACGAAGGCCATCTCGATATCCAACTGGGTAAATTCCGGCTGACGGTCGGCGCGCAGGTCTTCGTCCCGGAAACAGCGAGCGATTTGATAATAGCGATCCATACCGGACATCATCAGCAACTGCTTAAAGATCTGCGGTGACTGAGGCAAGGCGTAAAAACTGCCATGATTGACTCGACTAGGGACCAGATAGTCTCTCGCCCCTTCCGGGGTGGCCTTGGTCAATATAGGCGTCTCAATGTCTAAAAATCGCTGACCGTCCAACCGCTCACGAATAGCCCGGGTCAGCGCATTGCGGGTGCGAATGGCCTTTTGCATCGGATCTCGGCGCAGGTCCAGATAGCGGTGCTTTAAGCGAATTTCTTCACCGGCGTTTTCGTCCAGCTGAAACGGCAGCGGCGCCGATGGGTTAAGCACTTCGACGGCGCTTGCCACCACCTCTATGGAACCGGTAGCAAGATCTGCGTTAATCATGCCCTCAGGGCGTAATCGGATGCGACCGGTTATTTGCAGGCAAAACTCATTGCGAATTTGATGAGCAGCGCCAAAGGCATCCGTATCCTCCGGATTAACCACCACCTGAACTTTACCGGTATGGTCTCGCAGATCGACGAAAATAATGCCGCCATGGTCGCGGCGGGTGTCGGCCCATCCACACAGGGTTACCTCGGCATCGCCGTGGCTGTCGTTCAATTCTCCGCAGTAGTGGCTGCGCATGTCCCTTCTCCGTTGATGGCGCTGACAAATAAAAAGGCCCGCCGTGGCGGGCCCGGTATTCCTGAGACGGTTAACCGTCTCAGGCCGGGCTTGAGCCCGTATTATTACTGCTTGTCGGTTTTGATTCAGTTTTTTTACTGGTGCCGGAACCGCCGTCCCCAGACTTACTGCTGGACTCACTGGATTTGGCGCCGGAACTGCCAGAGTCGCCGGCCAGATTCTTCTTGCCGTCTTTTTTGAAATCCGTCTCATACCAACCGCTGCCTTTCAAACGAAAGGCCGCTGCGGATACTAATTTACGCAGATCGGGCTTGTCACACTCGGGGCAATCCACCAAAGGATCATCTGCGATCTTCTGCAGGGCCTCCAATTCGTGTCCACAATCCTCGCAGCGATATTCGTAAAACGGCATCAAGTTTCTCCAACCACTAACCGATCCTTCGCAAAATGGGGTCGTCAGGCCACAGGTTCAAGCGCTGACGACTGATTGCCGAATGTTAAGCCTTCTTTGTCCACATTCACATCAATTACCATCCCTGGAGCAAACTCCCCGCTGAGGATTTTTTGCGCCAGAGGGTTTTCCAAGCCGTTTTGGATCGCACGTTTTAACGGACGTGCGCCATAAACTGGATCAAATCCAGCCTGGCCCAGCCAATCCAGCGCCCCATCAGAGATTTTCAGCGACAATCCAGCCTCGTTTAATCGTTTGCCTAAAGCCGACACTTGAATCGCTGCAATGGCGCGTATTTCTGCCGCTGTAAGCGGATGGAACACCACCATTTCATCCACCCGATTGATAAACTCCGGGCGGAAATGCTGACCCACAATGTCCATCACGGCGCTGCGCATTTGATTGTATTGTGCGTCGCCGGATAACTCCTGGATTACTTGGGAGCCTAGATTGGACGTCATCACGATGACGCAGTTGCGAAAATCCACAGTACGCCCTTGGCCATCGGTGAGGCGTCCGTCATCGAGCACCTGAAGCAGAATGTTGAACACATCAGAGTGAGCTTTCTCCACCTCATCAAGCAAAATAACGCTATAGGGCCTTCGGCGAACCGCCTCGGTCAGGTATCCCCCCTGTTCATAACCCACATAACCGGGCGGGGCGCCGATTAATCTGGCGACCGAGTGTTTTTCCATAAATTCCGACATGTCGATCCGTACCATAGAATCCTCAGTGTCGAACAAAAACTCGGCCAATGCCTTACACAGCTCAGTTTTACCCACCCCAGTGGGTCCTAGAAACAGGAACGAACCATTGGGCCTTTTAGGATCTGATAAACCGGCGCGAGATCGCCGGATGGCATCAGCCACCGCCCCCACCGCCTCACTCTGCCCAATCACCCGCCGATGTAGCTCAGTTTCCATGCGCAGCAGTTTGTCCCGCTCGCCCTGCAGCATTCGATTAACAGGAATACCTGTCCAACGCGATACCACCTCAGCGATTTCTTCGTCGGTCACCTTGTTTCGCAGCAGACGAGTTTCGCTGTCAGACGGCTGACTGGCCGTCGCCAGCTCTGCTTCCAGCTCAGGTATTTGGCCGTATTGCAGCTCTGACATGCGAGCCAGATCCTGCGCCCGCCGAGCGGTCTCCAGGTCCAGACGAGCACGCTCCAGCGCTTCCTTGATGGCGGTTGCTCCATGCACTGTTGCCTTCTCTGCACGCCACACCTCATCCAAATCGGCAAATTCTTTTTCCAAGCCACCCAAAGACGCCTGCAACGTTTCCAACCGTTTTACAGTGGCATCGTCGGTCTCTTTCTTTAGTGCTTCGCGCTGAATCTTCAACTGAATGATTTTCCGCTCCAGCCTATCCATCACTTCGGGCTTGGAGTCGATTTCCATCCGGATTCTTGACGCGGCCTCGTCCATCAGATCGATGGCTTTGTCGGGCAACTGGCGATCGGTGATATAGCGATGGGACAATGTGGCTGCTGCCACAATGGCGGGGTCGGTGATGTCCACGCCATGATGAACCTCGTAACGCTCTTTTAGTCCGCGCAGGATGGCGATGGTATCTTCCACCGTCGGCTCCCCTACCAGCACTTTCTGGAATCGTCGCTCCAGCGCTGCGTCTTTCTCAACATATTGACGATATTCATCCAGGGTGGTGGCACCAATGCAGTGCAGTTCGCCCCGCGCCAGCGCCGGTTTAAGCATATTGCCGGCATCCATCGATCCTTCGGCTTTGCCCGCCCCCACCATGGTGTGCATCTCATCGATGAACAGAACCACCTGACCTTCCTGTTTGGCCAGATCGTTAAGCACCGATTTCAAACGTTCTTCAAACTCGCCGCGAAATTTCGCGCCGGCAATTAACGCGCCCATATCCAACACCAATAAACGCTTGTCTTTGAGTCCCTCCGGCACCTCACCATCCACAATTCGCTGGGCCAACCCTTCGACAATGGCGGTTTTTCCAACACCCGGTTCACCAATAAGGACCGGATTGTTCTTAGTCCGGCGTTGCAGCACCTGAATCGCTCGGCGAATTTCCTCATCACGACCAATGACTGGATCAAGCTTGCCTTGCTCTGCCCGTTCGGTCAGGTCAATAGTGAAACGCTCAAGTGCCTGACGCTGATCCTCGGCGTTGGCGTCATCAACTTTTTGTCCACCACGCCAATCATCAATGACTTTGTTGATGGCCTTAACCTGAGCACCAGCATCCTTAAGCAAATCTGCAAGAGGACTATTGCCGGCCAATATCGCCAGAATAAATAGCTCCGAGGTAAGAAACTGATCACCTCGATCTTGCGCCAGTTTGTCGCAAACATTCAGCAATTTGACTAGATCGTTGCCTAAACCAATTTGGCCATCAGTACCGGTCACCTTAGGTAGGCCTTCAAGGGTTTCGCCCAGCCGGGACCGCAGCCGATTAACGTTGACGCCAGCCTGGGCCAGTAATTGTCTGACCACTGCGCCTTCTTGATCCAACAACGCCACCAACAGGTGCGGCGGTTCGATCGTCGCGTGATCGCGGCCGATTGCCAGGGATTGGGCGTCTGCCAGGGCGAGCTGGAATTTGCTCGTGAGCTTGTCCATCCGCATGATGTGTTCCTCTCTAAATGCCGTATCGCAATGCACTTTGGCATCGCACAATACGGTTAGATCTGGCGCCTTTACTTCAGGCTTTCAAGCAGTGGGAGTCATGGCGATGGCACTGGCCATGCGGCCGGTAACACCATCCCGACGGTAGGAAAAAAAGCGCTTAGCATCAGAATAGGTGCAAAGGTTACTAGCGAAAACCTGGTGGAAGCCTTGCCTGCGCAATCGGCTTTGAGCCAGGCCCGGCAAATCCGCCAACCAATGTTTTGCGTCGGTTTGCTGGAAATGGTTTTGGTCTTCGTGATGCACCTGGCAGAACGCCTCAACCACATCACGACCCACCTCAAAATGTTGGGGGCCAATGGCAGGGCCTAACCAGATTAACGTGCTTTCCGCAGACGCCTCCATGGCGTCCAGAGCGGCCTCGACCACCCCAGCTGCCAGGCCTCGCCAGCCGGCATGAATAGCAGCCACTCGCCGTTTTCCAAGTTCGCACACCAGCAGTGGCAAACAGTCAGCGGTTTGCACCAAACATAGCTGATCCGGCAAGCCGGTCCAGGCCCCATCAGCAGCAGCCTGCGTCTTAGGCTGCTGGGATAGCTCAATAATTTGGGTGCCGTGGACTTGTCTCATCCATGTGGGGACAGCCGAACAATGGGCTAGAGCGAGCTGGCGATTGCGGGCTACCCGTGGCGCCGAATCACCCGCGGTAAAACCGAGATTTAACGACCCAAACGGGGCCTCACTGACGCCACCACTGCGAGTGGTACTAAACGCACTCACCCAATCGGGAGCCGGCCAATCGGGCACAATGGGTGCCAAGAGGTCAGCCATCGACTTGTTGACTGGGGTCCGCGGCAACGGCTTGGGAAAGGCGGGAAAGATCATCGGGCAGTGGAGCCTCAAAGGACACTCGTTCGCTGGTCTGGGGGTGATCAAAGGCCAGGCACCGAGCGTGCAGCGCCTGACGACGGTGTCCCCTTAAAACGTCCAACAGGTTTTCGCTAGCACCTGCCGGCGGTCGGAAACGTCCACCGTAAATCTGATCACCTACAATGGGCCAGCGCTGGTGGGATAGATGGACCCGGATCTGGTGGGTACGACCGGTTTCTAGCTTCACGGTTAGTTCAGTAAAAGACATAAAACGACGCAGCAACCGATAGTGCGTGATGGCCGGTTTGCCATCGTCACAAACAGCCACCCGTTTTCGGTCCACCGGATGGCGCCCCAAAGGCAGGTCTACGGTATCGCCACTGACCAGAGCGCCATAAACCATTGTCCAATACTCCCGCGTTACGGCTCTGGCTTCCAATTGGCGAACCAGCGAGGAATGGGCAGCAAGGGTGCGGGCCACAACAAGCAAACCGCTGGTATCTTTATCTAATCGATGCACGATACCGGCTCGAGGGAGCTGTTTAAGGTCTGGGTCCAAATTCAGCAACGCATTTAGCATCGTGCCGTCTGCATGCCCGGCAGCCGGATGCACCACTAAGCCAGCTGGTTTGTTAACCACAAAGAAGTGCGGATCGGTATGGATCAGGTCAAGGGCCAGGGGCTGGGCCTGATCATCAATTTGGTCCTCAAGGGTTGCCTCAACGGTGATGGTTTCGCCGCCAAAAACCTTTGCACTGGGCTTTGCCTTGCGCCCCTCAACCAAGACAAATCCGGTCTTGATCCATTGGGTTAAGCGCGAGCGGGAAAAATCCCCCAATTCTTGTGCTAACAGCTGGTCCAATCGCTGGCCTTTGGGATTTTCCGGCGCTTCAAGGGTCACTCGCACCACTTTTCCTTCGCTTTCAGTCATATGACAACGTTTTTTTGCCATTTCGCGATGTTTTTTTGGGTATCATGCTCGGCCTGTTCGATTGGTATCTGTGTTTGTTCATGGCAAAAAACCCACAACACTCAAGTTTATTGCGCCCCATTGCGGCACTCATATTAGCCCTGGCCCTATCAGCTCTCGTGGCTGCCTGCGGTTCAGACGGTGAGGAACGCGAGGATAACACCGTTACCGCAGCGGAACTTTACGATCGAGCCAAGCAGTCGCTGTCCAATGGCTCTTATGACAGAGCCATTTTCCAGTATCGCCAGATGCAGTCCCGATTTCCCTTTGGCAGATACGCAGAGCAGGCCCAACTAGAGCTGGCCTACGCCTACTACAAAAATTTTGAACCGGATTTGGCCACCAATACCTTGGATCGGTTTTTGCGCACCTATCCAACTCATGATCATGTGGACTACGCTCATTATCTCAAGGGTTTGGTCAACTTCTCGCGCAATCGAGGCCTGCTTGGCCGGCTACTCAACGTGGATTCAAGCACGCGTGACCTAGAATTTGCTAGAGCGTCATTTACGGCGTTTAGCGAATTGGTGCAACGATATCCTGACAGTGGTTACGCACCGGACGCCCGGGAGCGCATGCTGTTCCTGCGCAATGAGATGGCGTCTTACGAAATGGCAGTTGCCGAGTACTACTACCGCCGCAGAGCCTACGTCGCCGCTGCCAATCGCGCGAAATACGTGGTTGAGAATTTTCAGGAAGCCCCTCAAGCCGGCGACGCCTTGGCCCTCATGAGCCAATCTTACGAAAAACTGGAGCTAACCCAGCTCTCAGAAGACGCCTACCGAGTCCTGCGAATTAACTACCCAGAGCACCCACATCTGACTGGCAGGTACGAAAAAGCCAGTTGGCTTAGCCGTCTGTGGCCTTTCGACTGAAGCCAGGGGCGTTTTGGCTGGCTGGCTAACCGTCTCGCGAAGGTAGCGTCACTGGCCAACGATCTGATTAGTGCACGATCCAGCTGCTGATTGCCCAAGCCGTCGCAATCTGCGTTGCCAACAACCCGACCAGACCTACCGCCATTCCTACCGAATGGATCCACTGCTGTTTGATCACGGTATGTTTGTTCATTTCGTTCTCCATGGCTCCTCAATTCTTGCAGCTATTGTCCGCAGATAAGCGGGCGCTGTATGTCAATCCAATGACACAGCGTAGTGCTCGCACACTCTCTAGCCACGCCGCAACAAAGCCCAAAACATCAACACGAAAGCCGAAAAACCCTATAGAAACGGTGATTTTGCCGCTGTGTGTAGCAACCCAACACGACTTTCTGTATTTTGCAGCGCACAATTTGACGCGCGTGGGCTGTCACCGAAACACCCTCACTTTGAGCGCAGAACCCAAGGAATCGAAATGGATCTACAAGATAAAACAATCGTAATTACCGGCGGCGGACGCGGCCTGGGCGCTGCTATGGCGATTCGCCTGGCCAACGCCGGCGCCAAACTGGCTTTGGTGGACATGGACGCTGACAGCCTGAAAGACAGTCAGACAGCCTGCGCCGACGCCGGCTCACCGAAGGTCGGCACCTACCAGGTTAACGTTACTAACGAAGACGCCGTCGTTGCCCTTTTCAACGACATCAACAGCGATTTTGGTGCCGTCCATGGGCTGATTAATAACGCGGGTATTACTCGCGATGCCCTGACCCTTAAGTACAAAGACGGCGAGCAGGTCTCCAAGATGTCCATGGAGCAGTGGCAGCTGGTGATGGACGTCAACTTAACCGGCGTGTTCCTGTGCGGTCGGGAGGCGGCAGCGAAGATGATTGAGGGCGGCAACCAAGGCTGCATTATCAATATT
>CAZLJY010000040.1:0-28924 GCA_964559945.1 uncultured Gammaproteobacteria bacterium
GCTAATGGCTGCCAGATCCGATAAATCATTAGTCGTTGGGCTGGATATTGGCACCTCTAAAATTGTCGCCATTGTGGGCGAAGTGGCTGCCGACGGCGAAGTGGAAGTGGTCGGTTTGGGAAGCCACGAATCCCGTGGCCTGAAACGCGGCGTGGTAGTGGATATTGAATCCACCGTGCAGTCAATCCAGCGCGCCGTAGAAGAAGCTGAGTTGATGGCGGGCTGCGAAATTCGCTCGGTTTTTGCGGGGATTTCCGGTAGTCATATTGCCAGCCTCAATTCCCATGGGATCGTCGCCATTCGCGATCAAGAGGTGACCGAAGGGGACGTTGAACGGGTGCTGGATGCAGCGCGCGCGGTGGCGGTTCCTGCGGACCAACGCATCATCCATGTGTTGCCTCAGGATTACATCATCGACGGCCAGGAGGGTATACGCCATCCAGTCAGCATGTCCGGTGTTCGCTTGGAGGCTCGGGTCCATGTAGTGACCGGTTCTGCCACCGCAGCACAGAACATCAGCAAATGTGTTGCCCGCTGTGGCTTGCAGGTTGATGACCTGATTTTGCAGCAGTTAGCTTCTAGCTATGCCGTGTTGACTGAAGACGAATTGGACTTGGGTACTTGTTTGGTGGATATCGGTGCAGGTACCACGGATGTGGCCATCTTCACTCAAGGGGCCATTCGTCACACGACCGTTCTGCCGGTGGCAGGGGATCAAGTCACTAACGACATTGCGGTTGCCTTGCGCACGCCAACCCAGCACGCAGAAGAAATAAAGATTCGCTATGCCTGTGCGTTGCGTCAACTAGCGAGCGCTGAGGAGACCATCCAGGTGCCGAGTGTTGGCGACAGGCCTTCGCGGCGCCTCGCCCGACAAACCCTGGCTGAAGTGGTTGAGCCTCGTTATGAAGAGCTGTTTAGCCTGGTTAACAACGAGATCCGTCGCAGCGGTTTCGCCGAGATGATCCCGGCCGGAATTGTTCTTACCGGCGGGGCCTCAAAAATGGAAGGGGTTGCTGACCTCGCTGAAGAGGTATTCCACATGCCCGTGCGAATAGGAACGCCGCAATACGTCAGCGGACTTTCCGATGTGGTCAACAATCAAATTCACGCCACCGGAGTTGGGTTACTGCTTTATGGGGCGCGCAGCGATCACGTCCCCACTGGCGGTTACGGCACCAGTAGTAATGAGTCACCGTGGGAAAAAGTCAAAAGTTGGTTTCGGGGAGAGTTCTGATGGGTACCCCGAAGCTTTGGAGTCAACAAATTTACTGTTTTTTGTGTTTAAGCCAGCGAGTAGTTCTTGAGGAGAGAAGCCATGTTTGAACTTATGGAAAGTTATAACCAAAGCGCCATCATCAAGGTGGTGGGTGTCGGAGGCGGCGGTGGCAACGCAGTGCGCCAAATGGTCGAAGCGGACATCGAAGGGGTCGATTTTATTGTTGGGAATACCGATTCCCAGGCATTGAAAAGCTGCAACGTCACGACGGCGCTGCAGCTGGGTACCAATGTGACCAAGGGGTTGGGTGCCGGAGCCAATCCAGAAATTGGCCGCCAGTCAGCGCTGGAAGACCGTGAGCGCATCACTGAGGTGCTTGAGGGTGCGGACATGGTGTTCATTACCGCCGGAATGGGTGGTGGTACCGGGACCGGTGCGGCTCCCGTTGTTGCACAGCTGGCCAAGGAAATGGGCATCCTGACCGTTGCTGTGGTGACCAAGCCGTTTCCGTTCGAAGGACGGCGCCGGATGAATGTTGCCTGTCAGGGCATCGACGAACTGGCCCGCCATGTAGATTCACTGATCACGATACCCAATGAGAAGTTGTTGACGGTGCTCGGAGGTGATGTGTCATTGCTTAATGCCTTTAAGGCGGCCAACGATGTCCTGCTGGGAGCTGTACAGGGGATTGCCGAGCTGATCACACGCCCGGGTCTAATCAATGTCGACTTCGCCGATGTGCGGACCGTGATGTCCGAAATGGGTATGGCCATGATGGGAACCGGTTCGGCCAAAGGTGATGATCGGGCTATTGTTGCTGCCGAAGCGGCCATTGGTAGTCCTTTGCTTGAAGACATCAACCTTTCTGGAGCATGTGGCATCTTGGTTAACGTCACCGCCGGATTGGATTTGACCATGAGTGAATTCGAAGAGGTCGGCCGCACGGTGAGCGAATTTGCCTCAGATGATGCCACGGTGGTTGTCGGCACTGTGATCGACCCGAATCTGCAAGATGAACTCAGAGTCACGGTTGTTGCCACTGGATTGACTCGGGAAATGGCCGAAGTTCAAGAGCAGCCGGTCCAACTGGTTCGAAATGCCACTACCGGGGGCGTTGAGTATTCGTCCAGCGAAGAGGTTGACAGCGCCGCACCGAACTTAACCGCGCCAGCACCTGAAGCGGCGCCAGCTGAGCCAGCGGCGGCCGAAAGTCAATTGGATTACCTTGATATTCCAGCGTTTTTGCGACGTCAGGCTGACTGAGTTTATCCGCTGATGACCCGACCGCTGAGAGGGGTCTTGTTCAGGCCTCAGTCAGTGTGAAGGGTTCACGATTGTGCCCTGACCGTGGGTGGGTTTGCTGGCTTCTCGCCCGCCCACGGTCGTTTTTTTGCCACATGTCTCAGGGTGCTGTGGTAAATGTGCAACAAGTGTTGTTTTTAACGCTAAACAATGGTTTGATAGGCACCGATCGTATGATAGTATCGCCGCGGTTTATGAAACGACTGTATGAAAGCCGCAAACCCTCGGGGGGCTAAGAATCTAATGATAAGACAGCGCACGTTAAAGAACGTCATTCGAGCCACAGGTGTGGGTATCCATACCGGTCGAAAGGTTTATCTGACCTTGCGTCCAGCACCGGTGGATTCTGGCATCGTGTTTCGCCGAGTTGACGTTAACCCTGTAGTCGAAATCGCCGCAAACCCGAAGAACGTGGGTGACACCAGCATGTCAACCTCCCTGGGGACCGAAGAACATAGCATTTCGACTGTAGAGCACTTGCTGTCTGCCATGGCTGGTTTGGGTATTGATAACGCGTTCGTGGATTTAAGTGCGCCAGAAGTACCCATCATGGATGGCAGCGCAGGACCATTCGTGTTCCTTATTCAATCCGCTGGCATTGAAGAACAAAGTGCGCCTAAAAAGTTCATCCGGATCAAAAAGCGTGTTGAAGTGGTGTCAGAGGATAAAATTGCCCGCTTTGAGCCCTACGACGGTTTCAAAGTGCAATTCTCTATTGATTTTGATCACCCAGTATTTCGTAATCACTCCCATCAGGCGGAAATCGATTTTTCTACCACCTCTTTCGTCAAAGAAGTGGCCAGAGCTAGAACCTTTGGTTTTATGCGAGATATCGAGATGCTGCGTGAGCGCAACTTAGTCTTGGGCGGCAGTATGGACAATGCCGTGGTATTGGATGACTATCGAATCCTCAATGAAGATGGTCTGCGCTACGAAGACGAGTTCGTTAAACACAAAATTCTTGACGCCATTGGTGATCTGTATCTCCTAGGCCACAGCCTCATTGGATCGTTCTATGGCCATAAGTCAGGACATGCGCTCAACAATATGTTGCTGCGCACGCTGCTTGACCAAAAAGACGCTTGGGAAGAGGTCACCTTCAGTGATGAAGGTACTGCACCCATTTCCTATGCGCACCCAGCCCAGGCCTTCTAAGCCTGAATAAGGCATTTTTCGGCAACGTTTGCTGCCTTGAGGGTTTTCACTGGCAAGACCCCGTCTTATAACCGGCCCCCCATGCATTACCGGCAGATTAGCCGGCTATATCTCCCCAGCCTTGCGTCGAGCAATTCTTTGCAGTGTGGCAGCGATATCTGGGTCAGGGCAGTGTTCCGCGGCTTGTTCCAGATGTTCTGACGCGGTTTTCCCCAAGGTCTTGCCCACCGCTATTGTGGTGGCAGGTTGGGGGGTCCAGCGGACCCTCACAACCAGCTTGCGGACGCTGATTTTGCAGCGGACCCGGGCTGTGTGTAGAATCTGCGGGCTTGCATGCCGGGCTTTTGCCGCCCAAACAGGGGAATCGGCATGCATAAACAGCGTGGAATCCCGGTAATTCGCCAGCTTGCAATGGGGTCTGAGACTGGGCGGCAGATAAGGCCACAGCGCATTTTGTAACTGAAAAACCTCCGCAGCGTGCCTGTGAAGCGCGTGCAGAGAGGTGTTGCCTGCCAACAAATTTTTAAGGTTGGTTGGGCTAGCATCCTGGCGGGCCGACTTAGAACGATATCCGGACATATGAACATCATAATCTTTCGAGGCGAAGGAACAACGCCTTTGAGAATATCGCTTGGACGGCGGCAAATTCGAACAGCCTTGGTTATGGGCGCTGGCCTACTGTTATTAGTATTGGGTGCGGGCGCTTTTACCGGCAGCGCGTTTAGCGTTACCGATCGCAATGCCATTGCTCAGCTTGAGCAATATCAACAGAGTTTGGACCAAAGTCAGCAAGACCTAGTTGCGATGCGGGGGCGGCACGAAGAACATCTCAATGCCCTAGCTCTCCAACTGGGCGAACTGCAGGCCAGAAGTGTTCGGATGGATTCCTTGGGTGCCCGATTAACCCAGGTTGGCCAGCTCAGCGACGGAGAATTTAATTTCCTCGCCCCACCGCCAGTGGGTGGTCCGGAAGAGGCGGTGGTATTGGCTGATCTGGGCTCCATCGATTTGGCCGTCGAAATTGAACAATTTCAGGCACGCTTTGATGATCAGTCGCGTCAGTTACGCATTTTAGAGAGCCTGATTTCCGGGCGTGAGCTTGACAATACGTTGACCCCGTCCGGAAAACCCATCGCCGATGGTTGGCAATCTTCTAGCTATGGAAAACGGGTCGATCCATTCACCGGTGAGATGGCAGTGCATACTGGTGTCGATTTTGCCGGACCCCTGAATGCGGAAATTTTGGCCGTCGCCGATGGCGTGGTGACGTGGTCTGGAAGAAGGCCCCAATACGGCTACACGGTAGAAGTTGATCACGGCAACGGATATATGACCCGCTATGCGCACAATGCTGAAAACCGGGTTACCGTGGGACAACGTGTCAAAGCTGGAGATACCCTAGGTATCATGGGGTCAACCGGACGTGCTACGGGTTCCCACGTTCATTTTGAAGTATTTCTGGAAGGTCGGCGCATTAACCCAGCAGATGTCATCTACGGTATCCGCTAACGCGATATTTTCCATCAATTTTACAAGGCCAACAGGCCTTCTATTGGGCTTGATTCCGGGGTCGTGAAGCCTTATGTCTTGAGCTTCAGGCGAGACTCCTAAAATGCTCAATAAAATCACCACACAAATCTTTGGCAGCCGCAATGACCGGCTAGTAAAGAAACTCTCCAAAACGGTCGCTCAGATCAACGTTCATGAACCAGCGCTGCAAGCGTTGGATGATGAGGGGTTAAAAGCCCGAACTGAGGACTTTCGCCAACGCCTTGCTGGCGGCGAGGCGCTATCGGCAATCCTGCCAGAGGCATTTGCGACCGTTCGTGAAGCGGCAACTCGAGCTCTGGGTTTGCGCCACTACGACGTTCAAATGATCGGCGGCATGGTGCTCAATGAGGGTAAAATTGCCGAAATGCGGACCGGTGAGGGTAAAACCCTTGTCGCCACGCTCCCCGCTTACCTAAACGCATTAACAGGCAAAGGCGTTCACGTGGTTACCGTGAATGACTATCTGGCTCGTCGAGATGCCGATTGGATGAGGCCGGTTTTTGAAGCTCTAGGTATGACCGTCGGCGTTTCTGTGCCAGGCATGGTGCCAGCCGCGAAACGTGCAGCTTATGCCTGCGACATTACCTACGGTACCAATAACGAATTTGGCTTTGACTACCTGCGCGACAATATGGCCTTCTCAAAAGAGGACCGGGTCCAGCGCGATCAACACTTTGCCATCGTCGACGAAGTCGATTCCATTTTGATCGATGAGGCGCGCACTCCGCTGATTATCTCAGGGCCGACTGAAGATTCGCCTCAACTCTATGTTCAGGTCAATCGCTTGGTGCCAGAATTAACCCGCCAGCAGGATGAGGAAGGTGACGGTGAAGGTGACGGCGACGGCGACTACAGCGTTGACGAAAAATCCCGCCAAATCTATCTCACTGAAAGCGGGATGGAAAACGTTGAGGCGATTTGCGTTAAGCACGGGTTGCTGAAAGAAGGCGAATCTCTTTACGATCCCCAGCACCTAGCGTTGGTTCATCATATGAATGCGGCAATTCGAGCGCATTCCCTGTACCAGAAAGACGTCGATTACATCGTCCGAGAAGGTGAAGTGGTTATTGTCGATGAATTTACCGGCCGAACCCTATCTGGACGTCGCTGGTCAGACGGCTTGCATCAGGCGGTAGAAGCGAAAGAAGGTGTGCCGATTCAGCGAGACAACCAAACCCTGGCTTCAATTACCTTTCAGAACTACTTTCGCCTGTACACCAAGCTCTCCGGCATGACCGGTACGGCGGATACTGAAGCCTATGAGTTCCAACAGATTTACGGCTTAGAAGTGATTGTTATCCCGACTCACAAGCCCATGATCCGGGATGACCGGGGCGATCTGGTATTTCTAAATCCTGATGGCAAGTACCACGCCATTATGGAAGATGTTGCCGATTGCCAACAGCGTGGCCAGCCGGTGTTAGTCGGTACCACGTCTATTGAAACGTCAGAGTTGCTGTCTAACCTCCTGAAAAAGAACAGTATTCCTCATGAAGTGCTGAATGCTAAGCAACACGAACGAGAAGCGTTGATTGTTGCCCAAGCGGGTCGACCCGGTGCTGTGACTATCGCGACCAACATGGCCGGTCGGGGCACCGACATTGTGCTTGGCGGCAATTTGGGTGTGGAAAAGGAAGCCCTGGGCGAGGACGCCGGCGAATCAACGCTGAGCGAACTGCAGTCAGATTGGGAATCTCGACACCAACAGGTGTTGGATGCTGGTGGTCTGCATATTATTGGCACCGAACGACACGAATCACGGCGAATCGACAATCAGTTAAGAGGCCGGTCGGGCCGGCAGGGTGATCCTGGTTCCAGTCGTTTTTATCTGTCCTTGCAGGACAATCTGATGCGCATCTTCGCATCAGACCGAGTGACTGCAATGATGCAGCGTTTTGGCATGACCGAAGACGAGGCCATTGAACACAAGTGGGTAACCCGCGCGATAGAAAATGCGCAACGCAAAGTTGAGGCGCATAACTTTGATACTCGCAAACATCTTCTGGACTTCGATGATGTTGCCAACGATCAGCGGAAAGTTATTTACGAACAACGCAATGATCTGATGGATGCCGAGGAAATTGAAGAGGCGATCGCCGACATTAAGCACGATGTGTTCGCCGAAGAGTTTCATCAATTTGTACCTCCCGGCAGCGTCGATGAACAATGGGATATTTCTGGCCTTGAGAAAGCGCTAGTTGGAGAATTCGGTGCGGATTTGCCCATATCCGAATGGCTTTCTAACGATGAGTCACTGGACGAGGCAGGGCTGAAAGACAAAGTCCTTGCGGGTCTGCAAAACTATTTCTCTGATAAAGAGCAGCAGACGGGTACAGAGGTCATGCGGAACTTTGAGAAAGCCGTGATGCTCCACGTACTAGATCAACTGTGGAAAGACCATCTGGCTAATATGGATTACCTGCGTCAGGGGATTCATTTGCGTGGGTACGCGCAAAAACAGCCAAAGCAAGAATACAAGCGTGAATCGTTCCAGCTATTTGCAGAGCTACTTGACCGAATAAAGCGTGATGTCGTGAAAATTCTGGCGCGAGTCAAAATCCAGGCGCCGGAAGATGTGGACGCGTTAGATGAGCAACGACGCAGTCAAGCCCCGGTGCAATATCAACATGCCCAGGCCCAGGCGGCAACTGCGGCACCGCCACCCGCTACCGGTGACGCTGGAGGAGCGGGTGTGTCCGGCCAACAGGGGGCGGCAGTCCCAGTCCAACAAGTGGTTCGGGAAGGAGACAAAGTAGGTCGAAACGATCCGTGTCCCTGCGGCTCTGGCAAAAAATACAAGCACTGCCATGGCCGCATCAGCTAATCGGGCTTAGTGGCTGGCGTGAACCAGTGCCTTGGCCTGGCTGATCCAGTTGTCTCGATGAATGCGGCCCTTAAAGCCCTGGAGTTTTTGGGTCACTGTGACCACATCCTGCTCGCTGAGGTTGGCTAACTGCGTGTACTGATAGATCCCCATGGAATTCAGCGTGTTCGCGAGAACCTGGCCTATGCCTTTGATCTTAGTTAAGTCGTCAGTATGTTGCGGCGGGCTGTCATAGAACAGCGGAGCGTCTTGCGGGTTTGATCGCTCACCGGGGCGCGATGAGGAGTCTTCAACGCTCGAGGGACGTTGTGTCTGGCGTTGATCGGCATTTTCTGGTGGTTGAATCAGGCTGTTACGGCGGCTCTGCTGTTCCATGTCATTCATGCGCTGTTGAAACTTAGATAACAGGGTTCGACTGGCGTCCAGCTCTGAAGTAAGCCGCTTAATGGTTTGATCCCTGGCGGCTAAGCGCCGGGTGATCTCCTCATTGTTGTTTGTGCTTGGCTGTTGCGCGGCAGTTGCGGCTTTGAAATCGTTAAAATCCTTTTGCAGTTGGGCTAGCGCTTGATCTCGGGCTTTAAGTTGGCTCTCCAGTTGGCCGGTTTTTGCAATTTGCGCATCTGTTGCCGACTGGTTGACCTGGGAAGATTGCGACTCACTTGCCGCCTTAATTAAGGCCGCCTGCTGTGCATTGAGTTCTTCAACCTGAGCTTTTAATTGCTGGCTAATGTCGTTCAAGCTGGCATTTTCAGATTCAAGCTGAGTCGCCCGTTGTACCATGGTCGTCAATTCAAGGCGCGCCGCTTCCAATTCGCTGCTTTGGGCTGTGCGCTTTAACAACTCAGTTCGCATAGAAGCCAATTTTTTTAATTTTTCATCGCGGTCGGCCAGCGCTGCACGAAGTCGGTCGGTTTCTTGGATTTTGTCCTTGGCCTGAAGCATTTCTTCCCTCAATCCAAGGATAGAGCGTTCTCTTTCTTGCATGGAATCGCGAATGCGGGTCATGTCTTTCTCCACCGCCGCAAAAGAGGACTCCATTTCACCTATCTGAGACCGCAACTGTCGAACCTTCAGTGCAGATGCGTCGCGGGCTTCGGTGCTGTTGTTTAGCTGTAATTCCCAATCTCGTTCGGCAGACTTTAGTCTGCCGTTGGCAAATACGGTTTTGACCAACCAACCGCCCAGAAACCCCAAGACAGTGGACAACAAAACTTTGATCAGCAGATCAGATTCCATGGGTGAATTCCAGGTTCAGGGCGCGGTAGAGCAGTTTAGTCCGTCAACTGCCGTGAGTTGGCTAGCCTCGAAGCGTTTGTCGCCATCTGCCCCGTTCAGTTGAAAAACGCCGTTAACGCAGTCGCTCAATGTCACTTCTAACGTTCCCCAGTTACTCAACTCAGATCCTGGCGCTGGAGTTTGGAAATTACCGGAAGTCCCTCCGACCAGCATAGGAAAGGTCAGGGGTTGGTTTTGCAGGAACGGGCCCGCAATGGTGTCGGAAACCAGCCAAAGGCGCGCGCCTAACGCGTCATAGCCGAAGTAGAAAATGGTGATGTTGTTAGCCGTCGATAGGTCGCCTTTCTCAGCTGTGAGCTGAGGTGATTCAATCACGTTAAAGCCATCGCCGGGAAGATTAGGATCAAACCACAATCCTGATGCCGTAAGCGGCTGGGCCGGTGCACCGTTGGTGAATGTTACCTGCATTGAGGGACGGTTAGCGGGACTGGCGTTTTCCTTGGAGCCTAGCCGCTTTGCAGAGCGATTTTGGTCAAGCTGAGAGATCAATATCAACCCGCTATTGTCACCGCCGTCCAACCAGCTTTGTACCCGGGCTACCAGTTCCTCAGAACTGGGAAAAGTGATTGTGCCGCTTGTGCCAATGCTGGTTCTGGATAGCTCAGTAGGATCAAAGTCGCCGCCTTGGTTTTGCCATAGTGATTCTGCGGTACGCGGAAACATAGCCACGTCCCAGGTTGCGTCTCCAACTTGCGCTGGGGCGCCCTGGCCGCCAGCATTGGTAGGATTGGACGTTCCTTCTCCCCATTCGGTTGTGGTGGCAAACAGCGCAACGTCAATACTTGGACCCACACCCCGAGTAATAGCGAAGTTGAGCTCGACGTTGGTAATGATCGAATTGGCCGGAATCGCACTGAGATCCTGAAAGGCGATTAGCCCCCTGCGCTCGTCACCATTATTGGTTACGCCGATAAACACGTTTTCTTCCGACCCTGCCGAATTATCCAAAAGTTCTTCGAACATGGAATTGTCCAGAGTCGGTGACAGAGTAACGGTGGTCTGAGCAACGGCAAATTGAGCGCTGAACATCAGCCCAACCAGGGTAAGAACACGAAGAGACGACAAAGTGAATGCTTTCATAACGAGACTCCGAAATTTGCCCTCTGAGTTTAACCCACAGGCGACGTTTTATGTATGTAATTCAAGGGGGTTGCGGACGGAAGGCTTTTAGCCTTTCATTTTGCTGAATTCAAGAAGGCAGTGATGAGGCGTTGCTTGGGCTTGATCCGCGGTGACGTCGCTCTTTAAGCCATAGCGTTGCCAATGTACCCAAGATACCCTTGCCCGCTCGAAGGGTCCCCATCAGCGTCCCGCTGATTTTGGATTTGCCTATTCTTTTGGTGCTGGAAACGGGGACCTCGACGATATTTAGCCCTTCTTGGATAGCGCGAATCTGCATTTCGCAGGTCCAGCCGAACGCTCGGTCCTGAAGGTTTAACGATTCCAGCGCGTCAGCACGAATCGCTCGAAAGGGTCCAAGATCATTGACCTCAACGGCCCAAAGTCGTCGAATCAGAGTAGTCGCTAACCAATTTCCGAAACGCTGTTGAGGGGTCAGCGCCCCCCATTGCCTTGAGCCGGCGGTGCGGTTGCCGATGACAAGGTCTGCATCGTTGGCGATGGGCAGAATTAGGCTGGGTAATTCATCGATCCGAACCGAGTGATCTGCATCAACGAACACGATGATATGGTCTAAATCGTTACCCTGGCTTTGCTTATCGAAATGCGCCAACGCCTTAAGGCAGGCAGCTCCGTAGCCTCTTTCTGACTCGAACACCACCTCTGCTCCGCTTGCTTCGGCGACTGAAGCGGTCTCATCAATTGACCCGTTGTCACAAACGATGATGCGGTCCACCAGCTTCGAGTCATCGCCTAAGGTCGTGCTCTTTAGTGCATTGATCACCAAGCCGATGCTTTGTTCCTCATCCAGGGCTGGCAGGACAGCCCAGACCATCGAACCATTAAACATGACAGTCTTTGGACTGAGTGATAATGGACCCGGAATTTTCCTTGCTAAAAGGAAGCGCTCGGAAAACGGAGGCATGGTATTTTCTAGTCACTTTCTTAGTCTTCGCCGGCGTGATGAATCGCTCACCTAATAAAAGACCTGAATATTGGTTGTTCCATTTCAGCGCACTGTGCGCTGTCGGCGTTTGTTGCACGCTGGTTTGGCATTCGCGGCAATTATTCCCTGTGAATTTCCCAACCTTCATGATCTTGTGTAGCGCGGGGTTTTTGTTGTCTTTATTCGGAGCTTGGGCTGCTGCACGATCTGCAGGTCAAGTGGGTTTGTGGTCGGTATTGTGGTGGTGCGCCGTGTTACGCCTTGTCTGTGTTGCGGGAGATCCGATCTATGAAGACGATTATTTCCGCTACCTTTGGGATGGTCGGCAAACCATCGAAACCGGCAGCCCCTACGGCGATCCTCCCGCTGACTATTTTCTGAGTGAAACCGATGAGGTTTGGTCCGAGGTCCTGGACAATATCAACAATCCCGAAATCGGCACGATTTATGGGCCGGTAAACCAGTACGTTTTTGCCTTGGCCTATTGGCTAGCGCCAGCCGATGTGAAGGCCTTGCAATGGGTGATGGCAGCAACCGATTGGCTGGCGATCTTGCTGCTTGCGCTACTCATGGTTCGAATGGGTATGCCACATTTTGGCCCATTGGTGTTATATGGGTTTAGCCCGTTGGTACTAAAAGAATTTTCTCTCACCGCACATCCCGACGTACTCGCAATATTTGGCATGGTGGTGGGCCTGTTACTCTGGCACCGCGGCCAGCTAAGGACGGCGGCATTGGCGTTGGCGTTTGCTGTCAGCGCGAAAATTTTCGCCTTCCTTTTGGTGCCGCTAATTCTCCGTTGGCACTGGGTAGCATGGGCAATTTTTTTCGCTACCACGGCACTGTTGCATATCCCGCTGGGTTACGGGGCTGGAGGGGGAGGCGGTTTAGCGGCAATGGCTGGCGAATGGCTATTTAATGCGCCGCTGTATTTCATGTTACTTAACTACGTCGGCATGGCCCCCTTGAAATGGACATTGCTAACGGTATTTGGGGCCGGCTGTGCCGCTTACTTCTTCCTCGCTCCTTACCATCGAGAACAGCCCACGAAGATGCCTCGCGGTGATTACTTGTATCTTGCGATGCTATTTGCGGTGCCGGTTTTCAACCCTTGGTATTATCCGATGTTGCTGGTGTTTGCCGTCATCTATCCAAGCGCCTGGGCATGGGTTGGCTCGTTGACCGTATTGTTTGCCTATGCAACTGGGCTGCAATTAGAGAGCCAGGGGCTGGAGCCCTATGGACAGCCAGCCTGGGCATTATGGGTCGAGTTCCTGCCATTGATCATCGCCGCCTTAGTATCGCCAGGGCGGCGATGGGTCGCAGGGCTTAGGCGCCGAGGTTAAGTTTGTAGCGTTTGTTTAGGTAATAAATCACCGCAATGAGGTCATCACGGGTCATCACTGTGGCAATTTGTTGATCGGGCATTTCACAGTTGACTAAGCTGCCAGCGAACGCTTCTACGCTGCCTTTACGAAACGGTTTAACGGTTTTGCCACGAAGTTTGCCAAGCTCGCCTGTTTCCGGTTCAGAAAGACAGTATTTGATCTTGCCAATTCCGCGCTTCTTACCTTTATAAATCGCTTTACCCTCATCGTACAAGGGGTCTGTTTGCCTTGCTTGAACTCTGACATCAGTCTGACCAAAGCCGCCAGACGCACTGCCAGAAGCCAACGCAGCGCCGTTACCAGCGATCAACATAGCGATCATTACTAAGCAAAATCTCTTTTTCACCGGTGCAATCTCCTACCTGAGTCGTTAAGGTTTGGACGCCATTGTGGCGTTGATCACTCAAAAGACCCGGGGAATAGGGATTTGATCGCAAATTTGAGTTACATCAACCCCAATTACCCCATCGGGTGGTAGTGGATTACCGTGATAACTCGATTTTTTGGGCAAATATCCTCATAGGGCTTGTGAGGCTTAGGTTGGCCGTTGACGCTGATTCGACAGCTAGGCCTGTTTTCGTCGTCGTCGGTGGTTAGAAGGTCGGTCGGTAGACTGTCGGGGTGTCGCTTTTCCTCGACCCCGTGATGACTTTGGGGGGGATTTGCGGCGGCCTTGGCCGGGCTTTTCGGGTGGTTGTGCTTTGATGGAAGGATCCACTTCAAACCCGGGTCGGACAGTGCGTGTGAGTTGCGTTTTTAGGAGTTTTTCAATGTCGCGCAGTTGGCGCTGTTCATCGATGCAATACAGCGATATTGCCTCCCCTTGTTGGCCAGCTCTAGCCGTTCGTCCAATTCGATGGACGTAATCTTCCGCCGCCATCGGTAGTTCATAGTTCACCACATGGGGCAGTTTCTCGATGTCCAAGCCCCGAGCGGCAATATCGGTAGCGACCAACACCCGAACAACACCCGACTTAAAGTCGGCCAGTGCGCGGGTTCTTGCACCTTGGCTTTTATTACCATGAATGGCTACGGCCTCAATGCCGTCGATTCCCAGTTGTTTTGCTAAGCGATTGGCACCGTGCTTGGTTCTCGTGAACACAAGAACCTGTTGCCAGTTTCCTTGACCTATAAGTTCAGATAACAGTTCGCGTTTGCGCGCCTTATCTACAGGAAATACCCGCTGGGTCACTCTCTCGGCTGTAGAATTTCTTGCGGCAACCTGTACCTCTACCGGATTGACCAAGAAATCCTTCGCTAGCTTACGGATGTCTTTAGAAAATGTGGCTGAGAACATTAAGGTTTGACGTTTTGCTGGGGCCGCTTTAACGATGCGACGAATGTCATGAATAAAACCCATGTCCAGCATACGATCGGCTTCGTCAAGCACTAACATCTTGAGATCAGCCAAACTAACTGTGCGTTGCTGCATATGATCAAGAAGGCGGCCGGGCGTTGCCACCACGATATCCATCCCACGGCGCATCTGCGTTTGTTGGGGCCGGATGCTGACACCGCCGAAAATTTCCACCGATCGAAAATTCAGGTGTTGACCGTAATCTTTGACTGATTGATGGACCTGAGCGGCAAGTTCACGGGTCGGCGTTAGGATCAATCCAGATACCTTTCCGTTCGCGTTTCGGTCGCAAACCAGTTTTTGTAGCATTGGTAGGGTAAACCCTGCTGTCTTGCCGGTGCCTGTTTGGGCTGCCGCGAGCATATCGCTCCCCTGCAATATCGCAGGGATGGCTTGGCTCTGAACTGGGGTTGCGGTGGAATACCCTTGGTCATTCACAGCTCGCAGAAGTTCTGGCGCAAGGCCGAGTTGATCAAATTGCATGAGGTGTCCTGCAGTTAGCAATGGGTTTCAGGCTGGCTGAGAGCGTAAGCGCAAGAACCGACCAGCCTGTGTCGGCGCGCGTGTTGGCTGAAATTGCTGAGCAATCAGGGGCGCGACCATAACAGAAAAACCCTAATAAAACAGGTTTTATCAGAGGGTCAGTAGAGGGGTTGATTGACCACCAGGCCCACCGGCTGAAGGGATTTCGTCATGTCCGATGGGCGGCCGCTCGTTGACGGAGTATTAGGTCTAACTGATGCACTTGAGTGGAGAGCTGGTCCTTTGTGCCGTTGTTGTCAAGCACATCGTGAGCCACGGCTAGGCGCTGCTCGCGACTTGCCTGGGAGGCCAGAATCTGATCGATTTCCTCGTCACTGCGACGATCCCTGGCTTTCAGTCGAGTACGCTGAGTATTCTTAGAGACGTCCACGACCACAATGCGATCGTACTGATCGAAGCGTCCGGTCTCTACGAGCAATGGAACATCGATCAGACAATAGGGGCTGGAGCACTTGGAGACTTGACGGCTCACCTCTTGCCACACCAGTGGGTGGATAATGGACTCTAGATTTTCGCGGGCATGGGGGTCGGCAAAAACAATCGCGCCCATGGCCTTTCGGTCAAGCTCGCCGTTATCTTGGATAACTTCAGGACCAAACTGTTGTCGGATACTCAGCAGACCAGGCGAACCTGGGGCCACTACTTGCCGGGCAATTTTATCGGAGTCAATAAGATCGATTTCTAATTGGGTAAAAAACTGAGCAGCCGTGCTTTTGCCCGACGCAATGCCGCCGGTCAGACCGACAACATATGGCGTTGGCAATTTTTCAGTCCCAAGGATCAATGGGAAAAACTTTCAGTATTTCCGCCGTCTCCGAATCAATGAGTGCAGACAGGAAGGTGATGCCAACTTTCAACGGTACAATTCGGGTTTTGCCAGCTGGGCGCGCGGTGTCCTCAAGAAATTGTGCAATTTCCTTGGTGTCTTGTGGTCGGCGTTCGAGCAACGCTGAGGTCGCTTGGGTCCGCTGCAAGACGGTAGCCCTGTTTTCCTCATAGCCTGCGTAGGTCTCAGGAAATTGGTCGAAATCTGCCCCAGCCATCGCTGCCCCTAGAAGTTCTTGCTGGCGGCCCGGGTCAGCAGGCTTCAAGGCGACCGCTAATGTTGGACCAGTCCATGAAAGGCGTTGAAAACGATCTTCTTTACCCGCCTCTAGTCGGTCAGGGGATAACTCATTGGCTCGAACCAGATAAAACCGATCACCCACGTGGACCAAGAACACGGGCCTTGCCTGAACCACAACCCATAAGCCGTAGACTAACGCGGCCAATTGCAAAAGGGCGATGATCGTTAGGTCCATTTTCAGGCTTTTCTTACCAGCCTTAAACACCAACAATGTCAATAAAGGACCAATGACCACATCCACCGACAGGAGGATAGTCAATAGTTTGTGACCCCCGCTGGCCGAAAAATACTCCCAGGGATACATCACGCCAATCATCGCGAGCGTTGCCCCAATAGCCACGGCAATGCTAATGATGAGGTGAATTCCCGCAGCCTTCCATCGACTCATTGTCACTTAGCCCTTTGTCGTCTTACGTCCAAACTATATCGATCAAATGTTGACACCTACTCCATTAAAGCCAGAAACCAAAAGGAGAAAAGGCGTCAGTTAATACCACTGAATTCAAAGTACAAATTGGTTAATTGTTGTCCCCATAGCAGAGCGATCCAGCCCGCTGCGGCAATAAAAGGACCAAATGGCATGGGTACGCTTTTGTCCCGACCCGAGATGACGATCATCGCAATCCCCACTACAGCGCCCACCAAGGACGACAGGATAATAACCAATGGGATCGCCTGCCAGCCTAGCCAAGCACCAAATGCGGCCAACAATTTGAAATCCCCATAACCCATGCCCTCTTTGCCCGTGGTCAGGCGAAACAGGTGATAGACAGACCAAAGGCTCAGATACCCAACGGTGGCGCCGACAATGCTATCGATTGGGTTTGTGAAGAGGTTCTGGGTACTGAGTAGCAAACCGAGCCATAGCAGTGGATAGGTCATGCTGTCAGGTAGTAACTGTTTGCGTATATCGATGCCGCTCAAGGCGATCAGTGTCCAGGTCAGAATCAATGCCGGAACAACAGCCCATTGGAAACCGAATTTCCAAGCCACTACGGCGCTGGCTACTGCCGTGAAAAGCTCGACGGCGGGGTATTGGATCGATATTGGGTTTTCGCAATGTGCACACTTTCCCTTCAGAGCGAGATAGCTAATCAGGGGGATATTGTGGAACCAGCGGAGTTTCTGGTGGCACTTAGGGCACGCTGACCGAGACACCACCAGGCTGCCCGGCCGGGATTGTTCCGGTGGCGATTGATCAAGCACTTCGGATGCTTGAACCCGCCAATCAAACTCCATCCTCGCTGGAAGACGCAGAATGACAACGTTGAGAAAGCTGCCAATGAGCAGGGCATAGATAAACACGACAGCCACCCAGACCATTGGACTGGTTTGCAGTAATTCAATCATCAGGGTGTCCGTGTTATTCCCGGACTACACCGGGAATAACCACAAGGCCTATACAACAGCGGCAAGTTTGAAGATCGGCAGATACATACCAACAACCAGGCTGCCAACCAAGCCGCCGATGACGACCATGATCAGCGGTTCCAGCAGGCTGCTCAGGGCGTCCACGGCATTGGCGACCTCACTTTCGTAAAAGTCCGCAACTTTGCCAAGCATTTGATCCAGTGCTCCCGACTCCTCGCCAATGGCGGTCATTTGAATCACCATATGCGGAAAAAGGTCTACCTGGCGCATGGCAAGCTGCAGCTGATGTCCTACCGAAACATCTTCTTTGATCCGTTGTACGGCCTGACCGTAGACCGAGTTGCCGGTTGCTCCGGATACGGTTTCCAGGGCGTCGACTAGCGGTACACCGGCGGAGAATGTTGTGGCCAGGGTGCGCGCAAAACGGGCAATAGCTGAGTTGTGCAAAATCTCCCCAATAATGGGTATTTTCAGCACCACACGGTCTAGAAAGTGATTAAATGCTTGTGAGCGATTCTTGGTGTAAATGACCCCGGCTATCACGCCAGCGACAATCAGGCCTAAAATCCACCCGCTTTCCTGTAACCAGTTCGATAGATTGATGAGCATCAGCGTGAATGCTGGAAGGTCAGCGCCGGCGTCCTGAAAAATGGCCTGAAACTGAGGAACAACAAAGATCAGTAGAACCAGGGTAACAATCATCGCCACGGCGATTACTGCAATAGGGTAGAACATGGCCTTTTTGATTTTGGCCTTGATCTCTTCGGTACGTTCTTTGTATGTCGCTATTTCGTCTAGCAGCGTGTCCAGGACGCCGGCTTGCTCGCCTGCGGCAACTAGATTGACAAACAGTTCATCAAACTGAACAGGGTGTTTTGCCAGCGACTCGCTGAGGGTGGAACCCGCTTCAATGTTGTTTTTGATATCCACCAACATATCTCGCATACGCGGGTTAGACTGCCCCCCAGCAACGATGTCAAAGCCTTGCACCAAAGGCACGCCGGCTTGCATCATGGTGGCAAGCTGACGGGAAAATATGGCGATATCTTGGGCCTTGATGGCTTTGCCGCCGGAGCCAAACAAGGGTTTGGACTTTTTCCTAACCTTGGTCGGGTTGATGCCCTGACGGCGCAAATCAGCTTTTACAAGGTTGACGTTCTTGGCAGACTGCTCGCCTTTAATTTTGGCGCCGCGTTTGTCTGTACCCTCCCAATTGAAAATCGGCAGTTCAGCTGCTTTAGTGGCCATTGATTAGTCCTTCGTCACTCGGTTCATTTCTACCAGCCCGGTTAGTCCCTCACGCACCTTATTAAGCGCTGAAGCGCGCAGGTCGTTGATCCCATCTTCCAGAGCTTGGTCAGCAATTTGCATAGCGTTGCCGCCAGCAAGAATTATTCTTTGGATTGATTCGGTTACCGGCATCACTTGGTAAATGCCAACCCTTCCCTTGTAACCTTCGTTGCAACTGTTGCAACCGATAGGCTCCATAATGGTCAGCTCGTCCATCTCTTCTTGCAAAAACCCCTCGGCCACGAGTGCCTCATCTGGGATATCTGCTGCCTGTTTGCAATCATGCAGTCGTCTGGCCAGCCGCTGAGCGATAACCAGTGTGACTGATGAGGTGATGTTAAAGGGCGCGATACCCATATTCATCAATCGAGCAATGGTCTGTGGCGCATCGTTGGTGTGCAGTGTTGAGAGCACCATGTGACCGGTTTGGGCAGCCTTAATGGCGATCTCTGCGGTCTCCAAGTCTCGAATCTCACCAACCATGATGATGTCCGGGTCCTGCCGCAGAAATGACCGCAAGGCTGCCGCGAAGGTCATCCCCTGCTTGGTGTTTTGCTGAACCTGATTGATTCCGGAAACGCGAATTTCAACCGGATCTTCCGCCGTCGAGATATTTCGGCCTTCGGTATTTAGAATGTTAAGGGCGGTGTACAGGGAAACCGTCTTTCCGCTACCCGTTGGGCCCGTGACAAGCACCATCCCGTAAGGCTTGTGGATGGCGTCGACAAATAGTTCTTTCTGGTGCTCCTCATAACCCAGTTTGTCGATGCCCATCTTGGCCGCAGACGCATCCAATATTCGCAAGACGATTTTTTCGCCAAACAGGGTAGGGCAGGTACTTACTCGGAAATCAATCGAGCGGGTTTTGGAAATGTTGAGTTTAATTCGGCCGTCTTGCGGAACGCGCTTTTCGGCGATATCCAGGCTTGCCATGACTTTTAAGCGGGCTGCAAGTCTTGGGGTCATTTTCACAGGCGGCGAGGCCATTTGTTTCAACACCCCATCCATTCTGAATCGCACGCGGTAACGCTTTTCATAGGGCTCGAAGTGAATATCGGACGCGCCGCGTTTTATCGCATCCAACAACACTTTGTTGACGAACCGCACTACCGGCGTGTCGTCAGAACCGCCAGCTTCGACACCGCCACCATCATCGTGTTCAATGTCCGCAGTGTCTGCAAAATCGACGTCGTCCAGGCCTTCGTCTTCGTCGTCCAGGCCATCCATCATGTCGTCAGCGGCATGGAGCGCGTTATCGATTGCCAGCCCCAGTTCGTCGTCCCGCACCAAGATGGCTTCCACTGCCAGATTGGCGTGGAACTTTATTTCATCCAGCGCGCGAAGATTGGTTGGGTCTGATACGCCAACATACATTCGGTTGCCGCGTTTGTAGAGCGGCAATGCTCGGTGACGATTGATCAGGTTTTCCGATACTAATCGGACGGGAGCTTGAGCCAGATCCAGGCTCATGATGTCGAAGACGGGAACGCCGAATTCCTCTGAGGCCACCCGCGCCACGTCATCGGACTGAACCAGAGCGTTTTCAACCAGATAGGTCACCAGGGGGATTTTTTTGGATACCGCTTGTTCCTGGGCTTCTGCTGCAGCACTGCCAGAGATTAACTCATCGGCCACAAGTCTTCGCGCAAGTCCGCTGAGTGCGATAGTTGAGGCTCCGGAGGCAACCATAAGTGTCCCTTAAATCAATAGATTCCGTCAGATTCCTAAGATTACTACTAGATGAGGCAGAAAGTAAGGTGTGTTGCCAGAGAGTCTGCGCCTGTGACGACGAGCCTGCCCGGAAGGTTTTGCTGGGTGTTTTGGCCTAATGACAAAACATTTACCCTGGCAGAAGCCGGCTTAACCTTGGCAAGAGCCTGGCTTGTGACGCGCAGAAAGTGTTGTTCCATCCGCAGGCGCGCCGCAAATCCAGCTTCGGATTTCTCGACCTTGGAGCACAGGGCTCATGGTGAGCGATTGGCCGTCGGGTATGGACGAACCGAGGTTTTGGGTGAGTGCGGTAATGATACCCGCTGCCCCGATGGTGGTGCCGTTAGCTTGAACATGTCTGGAGCCGCCGCCGTCGCAGAGGCCTAACGTACTAATGCTGACGCCGGTATTAAGCTGGTTCCATCCGCCATTTTCATTGTAAAAGTCGATGGCAGTCAGTTTACAAGCCGCGATGTTGCCTAACACTTCACTGACTCGGGCACGTACTTGAAAGTCACTGTACGCAGGTATCGCAATAGCGGCTAAAATTCCAATTATTGCAACCACAATCATCAGTTCGATTAGTGTGAAGCCCTTTTGCAGCATCGTGATATCTCTCCGTTCAGCCTGAAAACCTTAACCGCCCCCAAGGTATCTGGGGGCGGCAAGGAACGATTAGGTTGTCCGGATTAACCCTGACAAGAACCAGGACGATATCTGGCTTCCAAGGTGGTACCAGCTCCGCCACAAATCCATTCGAAGATGTCAACGCCGCCAGCTACAGGAATTGCTGCCTGGGCCGCATCAACCGGTGCCATGCTGATGGTGCCGCCAGCTGGAAGACCGCCGGTGTTCTGCTCGGTCGCGGTGATGATTCCGGTAGCAGCTACAGTCAATGCATTCACGTGACGTGAACGGTTACCTGCGCCTGCAGCGTCCTGACAGATGTTCGCGTTGATGGCAACGCCAGCTCGGTTAGTGAATCCGTCGTTAGACTCATAAAACTCAGCAACGGTCGTCTTACAAGCGCCCATGGCGGCAAGAATCTCAGACACTTTAGAGCGAACCTGGAAATCCCGATAAGCTGGAATTGCGATGGCTGCCAGAATACCGATGATGGCTACAACGATCATCAGTTCGATTAGGGTAAAACCTTTTTGTTGCTTACGCATGATTATGCTTTCCTCTCATTCAAAGTTAATAACGTTCAAAAATTGCATTTCTTTATTGAGCCCGCCGACTTGGCCCCCAGTTGAGCTTTCCTTAGCGCTTTTGGGGTCACCCGACAGCGCGGCTCGACTAGACTCGTGAAGGGTAGAAGCAGGGACCGTGCCAAGTTATGTTACCAACTGTTAACTGGCTGAAATCGTGGGAAAAATCAAGATTTTTTGTCCTGGCTTGTGATGCCAGTCACACTGCTTAGGCGGGTAGGATTCTGAGCATGGGGGAGGGAGTTAGGCACAAAGTGACGAAAAACGTCACTTTTGGTCACTCAAGGTTAAGCTTCTTCAGTCGGTATCGCAGCGCGCGGAAGGTAATTCCCAGTTTTTTTGCCGCCGCAGTCTTATTAAATCGCGTCTCTTCCAGTGCCTGCATGATGGCATCACGTTCAATATTGCCGATGAATTCTTCCAGTGGCACGTCGCCCCGGTGGGCGATCTCATCTGACATATTCCCTGCTGGCGTGTTTTCTACCGTCTGAAGCTGGAGATCGGTGGGGCTGATGACGTCGTTTTCGCACAGGGTCACTGCCCGCTCCAAAATGTTTCTCAATTCTCTGACGTTGCCAGGAAAGGCGTAATTTTTCAGCATTTCCAGGGCGACCGGGTCTAACTGGGCCGGCTCAATCTCCCATTCGCCGGCAATCTGACCAAGAAAGTGATTCGCTAGCAGAACCACGTCGTCAGGCCTTTCCTGCAGGTTTGGCATTCGCAGCTCTATGACATTAATGCGGTAGTACAGGTCTTGCCTGAATTCATTGGACTCAACCAAGCCGAGTAGGTTTTTGTGGGTGGCGCTGAGTATTCTTACGTCGATGGGTAGTTCTTGAGTTGCGCCAATGGGCCTTACAGATTTTTCCTGGATGACGCGCAGCAGTTTCACCTGCATTTGCAATGGCAGGTCCGCGACTTCATCGAGAAATATGGTGCCGCCGCTGGCCGCCTCAAAAAGCCCCCGTTTGTCTCCGGAAGCACCAGTAAATGAGCCCTTTTTGTGGCCGAAGAACTCACTTTCCATCAGCTCAGAAGGGATGGCGCCGCAGTTAACGGCGACAAATGGTGCGCCGGCTCTAGGGCCTTGTTCGTGAATCATGCGAGCCGCAAGCTCTTTACCAACTCCCGACTCTCCGCTGATATGAATGGGAGCCTGGCTGCGGGCGAGTTTTTCAATTTGCTTACGAACCGTCTTGATTTGAACGGAATCGCCTAGCAGATCGTTGTTGGGCTTTCGGTCCCGATCTTTCGGGAGTTTGCTTACCCTAAGGGCGGTATTTACCAAATTGCGCAAATTACCCAGGTCAACAGGTTTGGAGACGAAATCAAAAGCGCCGGACTTTAATGCTTCAACAGCAGCCTCCGTATTGCCATGGGCAGTAATCATCGCCACTGGAAGGCCGGGGTTGTTTTTACTGATGTGGCGAACGAGCTCCAGGCCATTGCCATCGGGGAGGCGCATGTCGGTAAAACATAGATCGAATGGGTGTTCGCCCAGCATATCTCGGGCTTCAGCGCAGGTGGCCGCGGCAATGACGTCCACATCCATGCGATTCAAGGTGATTTCTAGCAGTTCCCGGATATCAGGCTCATCGTCAATAATCAGTGCCAGTGGGTTACTCATAATGTTAGTGATTCGTCCTTAATGCGGCAGGACGGGTATTCCCAGACCTGCGGAAATTTGTAATTCCATTGGGCCCACCTATGCAAAGATCGCGCCTTTTCTGCCGTTAGGCGTCCGAATCTGCCCCTGGGGGGCGCTGCAGGGAGATTTTAAACGCGCTTCCATCGCCGTTTGGCCCTTGGCAATATTCCAATATTGCCTGGTTCGATGCACAAATTTGCTGACAAAGGTACAAACCCAGTCCGGTGCCGTCGGAGGCCGTGGTAAAAAAGGGCTCAAAGATCTTGGCTTGCTGATCGGGTGGAATGCCCGGGCCGTTGTCGGCCACCTCGATTACCGGTGACAAAAGCGTATCACTGGCTCTAGCGCTCAAGATTACCTGGGCGGGTTCATCCGGCGGGTGCCCATAGCGAAACGCGTTTTGGCAAAGGTTCCACAAAACCTGTTGCAATTGGGATGGGTCCACCAAAGCCGTCAGTTCACTGTCATCGGCCCGAACCTCAACGCTGTTGTCGCCAATTTCGTGATCTCGCCTAAGCTCGAAGGCAAAGGTCTCAAGCCAATTTCCTAGTCGGACGGCTTCAGGCTTTGGCGATTCTTGGCGCGCCAGTTGGAGAACGTTCTCAATGATATCGTTCATTCGGCGGCAGTGTCGCAAAATGATGTCAGTGAGCCGTCGGTCTCCGCTGACCAGATCCTCAGACTCTGCCAGCAGCTGTCCAGAATGACTGATTGCCGCCAGCGGGTTGCGAATTTCGTGGGCAATGGTAGCCGACAGACGACCTAAGGATGACAGGGTCAACTCCTGGGCTCGCCGGGAGACGATGGAGCTGTCTTCCAGGAAGATCAGCGTCTCTGAATCATCATGGGCGCTAAGTCGGGCAAATCGCGGCACCACTGCAGGGACGCCGTTGGCTAGTGTTAGTGATTCATTCCGATGGCGGCCCGTTTGCTGCCAGTGACGCAGGTTGTCCAGGACTTCCGGCGCCAGCTCAACCAGTTCGCCGACCCGACTTGGCGGCATTCCCATGAGGTACCAGGCCGCATCGTTCATTACGCGGCAACCCTCTTGGTGGTCGGCAATAACGATGCCGGTGCGCATTCGCGCGACCACCAGCTGGTTGAGGCGGGACAGTTGAGCCAGGTCCACCGACTGTTGCACCGCCAATTGCTGGGATTCGCGAGATCGCTTTGCCAGATAGTGACCCAGCAGCGCTGTAACGAAATACGTAGCGCCGAGGCTCCCGGCGGGGGCCAGAGAAGCAAATGCCTCTGTGCCCTCGATAATCCTCGCCATGGTTTGCCAAAGCAAAGCCATCGCTGCCAGGCCTGCAACAGAAAGACCGATGCGAAGTTGAAACGCAACCCCTGCGACTGCGGTGGAACCAACCAACAGGGTACCCATACCACTTTCCAATCCGCCAAGGGCAGTCATCATCAACATGGTGCCGACTATGTCGAAGGCAAACCCGACACTGGACCTAAAAAGCAGTGCACCGACCCGCGTTCGGCCCAGGTAGAGTTGAACCGGGGCGAAAAACATGAAGGCCAAGGTGATGACTTGACCCCACTGACGCGCTTCCACGGAAATTGCGCCAGACAAAATAGGAGTGAATAACAGCCCAGCGAACAGGACGGCAATAAAACACCGGTACAGGTTCAAATAGTCCATGGCCTGGGCAGAGACCAAATCATTAATGAAGAGTTGGTCGCTGTGGCGAGGCGTAAAGTCGCTCAAGAGTGTCTAAATTTCCATCAAAAGAGGCAACGAGACTATAACCCGGTTTGAATATCGCAGTGTTGATAGGCGACAATAAGCGGCTAGCACCCGCTTCCATCCCGATAATGTAGGAATCCAGACAACCAATGAATTTTCATGAGTATCAGGCGAAAGACCTGTTTGCCGCCTACGGCTTGCCCGTGCCGGGCGGCACCGTGGCCAAAACTGCAGATGAGGCCGTTACCGCCGCGAAGGCCCTGAAAGGGGATGTGTGGGTGGTCAAAGCCCAGGTTCATGCTGGAGGTCGAGGCAAAGCCGGCGGCGTCAAGCTGGCCAAATCTCTCGATGAGGTGAAAACCATCGCCGGCGAAATGCTGGGTATGACCATCGAAACCTACCAGACCGGCGGTTTGGCAATGCCCGTAAACGAAGTTCTGATCGCTGAAGGCGTGGATATTGATCAGGAGCTCTATTTGAGCGTTCTGGTTGATCGAGCCAATAAGTGCGTCACGTTTATCGGCTCGGCAGCTGGCGGCGTAGATATTGAGCAGGTCGCTGCCGATACGCCCGACAAAATCATCAGTGTTGAAGTGGATAACACGGAGGGCCTGCAGCCCTATCAATGCCGAAAAATGGGTTTTGCCCTTGGTCTTAACAGTAAGCAGGTGCGACAACTCACCACCATCATGCTGGGGCTTGAGAAACTGTTCCGTGAGAAGGACCTGTCGTTGGTCGAGATCAACCCCCTGGTCATCATGAAAGACGGCAATTTGCTGGCCCTTGATGCAAAAATCAATGCGGACGATAACGCCTTATTTCGCCATCCCGACCTGGAGGCCATGCGTGACGTGACCCAGGAAGACCCAACGGAAGCGGCAGCGGCCGAACATCACCTTAGCTATGTCACCCTGGACGGCAACATCGGCTGCATGGTCAACGGCGCCGGCTTGGCCATGGCCACCATGGACGTGATCAAACTCAATGGCGGGGAGCCAGCGAATTTCTTGGATGTGGGCGGCGGCGCCACCGCTGACCGGGTTGCGGAAGCATTTAAGCTGATTACTGCCGGAGATGGCGTGAAAGCCATCTTGGTCAATATCTTCGGTGGCATTGTGCGCTGCGACTTGATTGCTGAAGGGGTTATTTCTGCGTTTCAGGAAGTGGGCGTGAAAGTGCCTGTGGTGGTTCGCTTGGAAGGCACCAATGCCGAGCAAGGCCGCAAGATGCTGGATGAATGTGTGCTGGAGATTACCTCTGCCACCGATTTGAACGATGGCGCCCTGAAAGCGGTTGCGGCGGCAGGATAAGGATTACCCATGAGCGTACTAGTTAATAAAGACACCAAAGTTCTATGCCAAGGATTGACCGGCAGTCAGGGCACCTTCCACTCCGAACAGGCGCTGGCTTACGGCACCCAGTTGGTGGGCGGAGTGACACCGGGCAAAGGGGGTACAACTCACCTGGATCTGCCGGTTTATGACACGGTTGAGCAAGCAGTGACCGACACCGGTGCTGATGCCACTGTCATTTACGTTCCCCCACCATTTGCCGCAGACGCCATTTTGGAGGCCGCTGATGCGGGCATTCGAATCATCGTCTGCATCACCGAAGGGGTTCCCGTCCTTGACATGATGCGGGTGAAAGCCGTGATTGAGCAGATGGACGACACCTGGCTGATCGGTCCGAACTGTCCCGGCATCATTACTCCAGGGGAATGCAAGATTGGCATCATGCCAGGGCAAATCCACTCGCCCGGGCGAGTGGGGGTGGTGTCTCGTTCCGGCACATTGACCTACGAAGCGGTTCACCAAACGACGCTGGCAGGTCTGGGTCAAAGCACCTGTATCGGCATCGGTGGTGACCCCATTAACGGGATGAACTTCATCGACTGTCTAAAGCTGTTCCAAGATGATGAGAAAACCGAAGGCATCATCATGGTGGGCGAAATTGGCGGCACCGCGGAAGAAGAAGCAGCGGAGTTCATCAGCGAGTACGTGACCAAACCCGTTGTCTCTTACATCGCCGGTGTAACAGCGCCTCCGGGCAAGCGAATGGGCCATGCCGGCGCCATTATTGCTGGCGGCAAAGGCACGGCGGACGCCAAGTTTGAGGCGTTAGAGGGCGCCGGTGTGACCACAGTACGCTCTCCGGCTGACCTGGGAAGTGCGCTAGCAGCCAAGATGTCTTGATGCCTAATGGCAAAATCTGATGATCTGATCATCGCTGCTGTCCAACGGGACTTCCCGGTGGGCGACGTGGTCGGCAACGCTGACCGCGTTAGAGCAGCCCTCAGCGAGGTGGGCCAAAGTGCCCATCTCGTGGTTTTCCCCGAACTCACACTAACCGGCTATCCCCCGGAAGACCTGCTATATCGGCATGGGTTTCTGGAGTCATCCAACGCCCAGCTGACCGCTTTGGTCAAAGAAATTTCGGGCCCCGATGTCCTGCTGGGTCATCCATTGCAGGAAGAGGGCGTCCTCTACAACGCGGTGAGCTGGATTCGGGATGGCCAAATTGTTGGCCAGTACCGCAAACAGGCGTTGCCCAATTACGCCGTATTTGATGAAAAGCGCTATTTCCAACCTGGTAGCCAACCCTTAACCGTAAGTTTGCGCGGCCAGCGTGTTGGCGTGTTGATCTGTGAAGATATCTGGGAATCTGAGCCGGCCCGAGTGGCTGCTGCTGATGGCTGCGATCTGATTGTTGTGCCAAACGCCTCACCATTCCATGTTTATAAGCGGGCCGAGCGAGAGCGAGCTTTGAGGCTGCGAGCCAGAGAAACTGGCAAGCCGGTGGTGTACGCCAATCTGGTGGGGGGGCAAGATGAGCTGGTATTTGACGGGCGCTCTTTCGCGATTACCCCGGACGGAGAAATCACTGGACCCACACCGCTTTATGCCGATGGAATATTCCGGTTTTGTTTTACCGGCGAGCGATTTTCGGCAGAAGGCTGGAGACCTGACGGCAAGGAACAACGATTGCCAGGGGTCTATGACACGTTGGTTAGGGGCACGCGAGATTACGTACTAAAAAGTGGCTTCAGTAAAGTGTTGTTGGGCCTTTCCGGCGGCATTGATAGTGCGCTGACACTTGCGATTGCTGTGGATGCCTTCGGCGCCCACAATGTGCACGCAGTCATGCTGCCTTCGCGACACACCTCCCAGCTCAGCGTGGACCTTGCCCGCGAGCAGTGTGAATGGCTCAATGTTCGTCACGACGTGATATCGATTGAACAACCATTTCAGGCATTTTTGGATGTGCTTGCGCCGGCATTTGACGGTGCCGAAGCGGACGTTACCGAAGAAAACCTACAAGCCCGCTGCCGCGGCAACATTCTCATGGCATTGTCGAACAAAACTGGCGCCATGTTGCTCACTACTGGAAACAAAAGCGAAGTGGCGGTGGGTTACTGCACCATCTACGGCGACATGTGTGGCGGCTACGCACCCATAAAGGACTGCGTGAAAACCTTGTGTTATGAGCTGAGTGTCTACCGCAACGAACTGAGTCCGGCGATTCCCCAGGGAGTCATCGACCGCCCGCCGTCAGCGGAACTGGCACCGGATCAAACCGACCAAGACTCGCTGCCACCCTATGCAATGCTGGACGAAATTCTTGCGCGTTATGTTGAAAATGACGAATCCGTGGAAGACATTGTTGCAGAGGGTTTCGACCCACAGGTGGTGCGCCAAGTTGCGCGACTGGTGTTGATCAACGAATACAAACGCCGACAATCCGCGCCGGGGGTTCGGGTCACCCCGCGAGCCTTTGGTCGAGATCGGCGTTACCCCATCAGTAATCGATGGCGAGACCGGTAAGGAGACCAAGCTCCTCACCGGCTCTATCGCTCAGATCGTTACAGGCGCAATGCGCCGTCCACGTCAAAGCAGCGACCGCTGATGTAGTCGTTTTCCAAAATGAACTGCACCGTACTGGCAATTTCATCGGGGTCGCCGACACGTTTGGCAGGAATCATGGCGCTCAATTTGGCCAGTGCTTCAGGCTTCATTGAAGTGACCATCTCGGTTCCAATGAATCCGGGTGCCACCGAGGCAGACCGAATGCCATAGCGGGCGAATTCTTTGGCCCATACCACTGCCATCGCTTGAACCCCCGCCTTGCTAGCCGAGTAGTTCAGCTGGCCCATGTTGTCAGCGCGTGAAATGCAG
>CAZLJY010000041.1:0-27956 GCA_964559945.1 uncultured Gammaproteobacteria bacterium
TGTACCAGAGATTAATGGGGTCAGGCTCAAGTGCCAGGGTAAAAACTGGGTTCATAAGAACTGGGTGCAAGCTCAAGTGCCAAAGTTCGCCGCCACTTCCCGTTGTATTCAACCACAATCTCAACCACTAGCGCTCTACGACTCCCTCTAGAATCTCCGATGAAGGAATAGCCAATTAATAGTGTTTTACCCTGGCACTTGAACCTGACCCCAAAAATTCACCCCAAAAATTTTGGTGTAGGGGTTATTCTAGTTCATGCCTATCCACGTCTACCCATGAAGGAATAGCGAATTGATCGCGTTTACTCTGGCACTTGGACCACCATAAATTATGCACAAACAAATGCTAAATACGACATTGTCCGGAATTGGGTTAGTCATCGCCCTCGTTGCTCTATTTTTTGGATACCAACAGTACAATACCTCCAAGACGGAGACAGACAAAAATAGGGCTCGGATCTTTGCCTGCGTTGAAAAGTTGAGCTTCCATAAAGGTGTATACCGGGCTTCCAACGGCAATATGTTCTCCCAGCCAAGATTCGAGGCCACCGTTAAAATGGTGAACCTCGGCCGCACACAAGGGATCGTGTCGCAACTGCTTTTCCGTCCTATTGGAATACGTGACGATGGAACACAAGGATCTTTCGTTGGCGAGCACTATGTGGACGTCTCTCGCGCTGTTCCGGGCAACGACCTTGTTTTACTAGAAGGTTTACCGTTCGAATCAGACGAAGTATTTCCACCATCAAGATGGGTTAAAGAGATTACGTCACTTAAAGTCTTTGTCTTGTCGCCAGAAGGCCGAGGAGAACCTATGGACTGTAGGGTTGACGATACAGAGGTCGATTGCGAAGGGTCTTCTGGCAATTCGCAAAATATTTGCTAGCAACCCACTTCAACGAAGAGCATTGCAATTTCGCTTACGGCAGATTTATGGGGTGATTTATGGGGTCAGGCTCAAGTGCCAGGGTAAAAACTGGGCTCATAAAAACTGGGGCAAGCTCACTTGCCAAAGTTCGCCGGCACTTCCCGTTGTATTCAACCACAATCTCAACCCCTAGCGCTCTGCGACCCCTCTAGAATCTCCGATAAAGGAATAGCCAATCAATAGTGCTTTAACCTGGCACTTGGTCCCAAAAATTTGGTTGTTCGGAATCGCAGGCACTTCCGACTGCAGGGCTTCGTTTGTTTGTCTTCGAACTTATCGCCGATTGACTAGAGGCGGTTTCAACTAGGAAATCAGCTTTAGCCATTGCTGACGCATTACTCCGATGCGTGAACCCGGCCTGATAAATTGGTGGCCTGTCCAATAACCAAATACTCCCTAAGAGCGTCCACCAGCATTGAGCCACTATCTGCATTCGTAAACACCGCAAATCCAAGGTTCTTCTCAGGATAAAGCTCAAACTGACAGGTAAAGTTGCCGTTGTTCCCGCCATGGCCAAACGCCAACCCATACGGTGAATTCATCAAATGAAAGCCTAAGCTGTAACGGCCTGGCCACCGTGGTTGCTGGCCAGGGCTCAATGGCACTTCGACTTGAGGCTCTAGCATCGCCTCGTAGCCTTCCGCAGATAGCCCCCTTTTTGCCAGCAGCCCGAGCATAAAGGGGGCAAAGGATTTAGCGTCGGTGTACATACTGTGAGCCACACCCACTTGAGCGGGGAAATCGTGGGGGCCGGTCATTCCCGCTAGATGGCCGCGGGAGGCGCGCTGGCGCATTTCATGGTTGACTGAAAAAAATGTATTGGCCTCAAAGCCCATTGGCTTGAGTGCCTCCTCCCGTAATACGTCTGCCAAAGGTTTTCCGGTGATATGGGAGATCACTCGACCTAAATACTCAAACCCTTCCCCTGAGTAGCCGTACTTAATGCCTGGGTAGAATTTGATGTCCAGTTTGCCGTTGTCATTCATCCAACGCCAGTTGGGCAAACCCGTTTGATGGGAGAGCACTAACCGCGCGGTAATTTTCTTATGTCGATCATCCTGGGCAATATCCTCGAACGCTAGATAGGTATGAAGTGGTTTATCCAGATCGATGACGCCCCGCTCAGCGAGACGGTTGACCGCAAAGGCAAACACGGTTTTGGTAATTGATGCGGCTTCAAATAACGTGTCGGGAGTCACCGTCAATCGACTGTAGGCATCACTGACCCCGTAGGTATTGTGAAAAGCTAGCTTCCCGTCCTTAACTAAGGCAAGGGATACCCCGGGTACCTGAAAGTGTTCCATCAGCGCGTTAACGGTTTTGTCTAACGCCGCTTCGCTGCCAGAATCGAAATCGAATAAGGCGCCCCGTTCTGACAACGATACCGGTGAATCAACAGGACTGAGTGCCAACGTGGGTGCAATCGATGTCTTACCAGAGATTAGAGTCACCGTTGTAGGCATTGCTGGCTGCACAATTAAGGGTAAATCGTCAGAGTTACGGATTACCCGGTCAACACTGGTCACCGAGTAGTGGCCTGCAGGCAGGGAAACTTCATAACGGCCCTTATGATTGGCTACGGCCTGAACCCATAGCTTGGGGTTTTTCACTGCGCTGACGCGCACTCTCATGGCCTTGCCTACCGGTGAGCCGCTGGGCTCGTCGCTCGCGATGGCAATCTGACCTTTTAACACGCCCATCACAGCACCCGGCTCAACCAGCAGCAAATCTCCCGTGCGCCCGCCCGCCTGGCTTTTTCCGAAACCCGGGCCCCACGATACAATTTTGGCAACGCCATCACCCTCCCCTTGGTCTTGATCGGCAACCAAAAAATCAAGACCCAGCGTTGTATTGCTCTCAAGAGGCTGTGGTGCGACGATTTTCCACTCGTAGACGGTCTTGCCTGGCTTGCGCTTAACCACGGCCCTGGCGGTTTCCCAATTAGCCTTGGCTACATCCGTATCCCAGCTGTCTTCCCCGCTAAGCATGCTGCGCCGATCACCCAGGGCAAGATAAAGCGCTGCCCCTGAGCCCCGCCTCGAATGATTGAAATCTACATAGGCGATAACCGAATCGAACGAAGACCATTCCGCATCGACGTTGTCAGTCACCCGATGGTTGTCATCGAAAACCTCTACCGCCAAATAAAGTTCCGGTCTTCCAGGCTGGTACCCTGCGCGAAAGTGGGCCGTAAAATTCTCGCTGGCTGGAACTAGTTCCTGTCCGCCATCAAACCCAATGGAATGCACAACGGCATCATCGGGCCAATCACTCAATTCACCATCAATTTCAATGTTGGACACCGCCACGGCATAGCCAACTTGACCATTGTCCGCATAGCTTCGCGGGAAAAACGCCAGAGTAAGAACGACACACAGAAAATACTTGGACAAGACGATACTCCGAAAGATGGCCGGGCTATTCGGAGTTAGACGCTACTGGTCCTGTATCGGTTTACGCGAATTTGCGGGGCTAGGAATTTATGGGTTTCAAGTGCCAATGCCAAAGCACCACCCCACCCCGAAGCGCGGCCGGAAAGGCAACAAAAAGTGCCGAGCTGTTGGCAAGCAGCGAACCTTTTTCGGGCACCTAGTGGCGTTATTCAAATACCGGCTGGGTAAAATCGTCAGGAAAGTTGATACTCCAGCCAAACGCTCCTTCAGTGGCCACACGTAACTCGTAGGCCAGTTGGCGTCCATTGGCACCGTTGGTTAACACGATCATGCCATTGCCTTGATTGGGATGTGCCTCCAGCCAAGTGTGATAGCTGTTGTTAGCCCCGCCGTGATGGAGCACAAACTTGTCAGTCTCCCCATTCAATCGTGGCCCTAAGCCATGCCAGCTCTGAGGTACCCGTGTGAGCATATCGTTTCTCACATCCTCAGAGAGGAATGTGTCGCCCAAGTACAGGGCTTTGATGAAAATCGCCATGTCTTCCACACTCGTCCATAACCCAGACGCCGCCACCTCAGGCATCGCCTCATAACCTCGTGGCAGAGCCCTAGGTTTTCCATTTTCATCATGAGCTCGGGCGATGTTGCCATGGGTCTTAGGGAGAGGGTTTAAGAAGGTGCTGCGCTTCATGCCCAGTGGTACAAAAACGTATTTCTGCGCCGCAGCCTCGTAAGTTAACCCCGTGACATCTTCGACCAGGACTTGGGTTACCGTGATTCCTCCACCGGAGTATTTCATCTTCTCACCCGGTGTAAACAAAAGCTGCACAGGGTCATGGATAGCGGGCGCTTCCCCGTTTAACGTTTGAATGGCGGTGGGCAGCGGCTCGCCTGGCTCAAAGTCTCGAAACCCATGCTGACTGAAACCCGAGGTGTGGGCCAGAAGCATCCTAAGAGTCACCTTGTGTTTGCCGGCCAAGCCGGTTTGCGGAACGGACCAGGATGTCAAATACGAATTGACGTCTTCATCCAGATTCAGCGTACCTTCGTCAACCAAACGCAATATCAATGCGGCGTTGATCAGCTTGCTCACTGAACCTGCAGAAAATACCGTTTGCTCATCAACCGGAACATCCGAGTTGCTCGACTGCACACCGTAGCCTTTTGTCAAAACAAACTCGCCGTTGTGGATAATTCCGACACCTACACCTGGAACACCATGAGAGACCATACGCTCTGCTATGGACCACAAATCCGCATCGACTTTACCGTGATCCGATAATTGTCCAACCGAGGACTCAAAGGTCTTAATACGAGGATCATCTGTAGTCGACATCTGATCAGTGGAATTGATATTCGTCGGCGAATTGTGGGAGCAGGCGGCCAACGCAATCAGTGTTAGCACCCCTGCTTTTTTGCTATTGGTCCTGATCATTTCATTTCTCCGACGTTATGTAAGCGAGCGAGACAATGTTAACTTGGCAATATCATCAATCTAATGTTAGATCTAAAATACAGCAGGCGAATTTGACTACCAAGCCTTACAGATAAAGCTTTTTGGCAAAAAAGCATGATTTAACCCATTACGTTGGTCATCAATATGATATTGCGTACTCTCATACTAAGCCTCGTTCTCCTGATTAGCGGTTGCGCCAAAACCGTGCGGCCAGATTTGGGCAGACTCTACGGCTTCAAACATCAATCTGATGAACAGCCACCGGTGATTTTGATTCACGGTGCCTTTGGCAGCCGACT
This sequence comes from uncultured Gammaproteobacteria bacterium, assembly GCA_964559945.1. Lineage (GTDB taxonomy): Bacteria > Pseudomonadota > Gammaproteobacteria > Xanthomonadales > SZUA-38 > JANQOZ01. The sequence continues at coordinate 5,077 of CAZLJY010000041.1, forward strand.
GGTCGATGACGCTGGGGTGGAACGGTGGCCCGGTGGGCTAGGTCGAATCCTCTGGGCAGACTACAAAGACATTGCTCTTGAATTCGACAGGCAGAGCCTGGTGCCCACAACCGATCAATTGCACGTTGATGGGATAACCGACCGAATCTCTGGCCGGGATTTCTATGGGCGAATTCGCCAGACCCTTGAATCCATTGGCGGCTATCAACTCCAAACAGCTGGCAAACCGCCCCAAACGCCGGGCAGACACTATTACGTATTTGAGTATGACTGGCGGCAAGACAATGTTGATAGCGCACAGAAGCTTCATCGTTATCTGGATCAAATCCGCGAAGATCTCAAAGACGATAACCTGACGTTCGATATTGTTGCTCACAGCATGGGTGGTTTGATCACCCGGTATTTTGCCCGCTACGGGTCAGCCGATGTGCTTAACGATAATGAGTTTCCTGTCACAGGCATTGGCGCAAGTTACCTTCGACGAGTAGTGCTTTTGGGGACGCCTAACCTCGGCTCCATTACCAGCTTTACGAATATGGTGGAGGGAATGAAGGTGGGTTTCGACCGCATTCCACCGGAAGTATTGGTCACGTTCCCAAGCGCGTTTCAGCTTCTCCCCCACCCCCTTAGTGACTGGGTGTTTTCCAATGCTGGGCAACCCATGAAACAAGATCTTTTTGACACCAGCGTCTGGCAGAACTACCGAATTTCCGTTTTTTCGCCAAAGATCATCGACAACATAAAAAAGCAGTACGAGAACCCTAGCGATGGCGACGATGCCATAAACGCTCTGCACGCTTACTTCAATAAACACATCGAACGGGGCCGGCGCTTCGTTTGGTCCCTCACCGTACCGGCCGAACAGGCGTCAACGGCCTACATACTGTTTGGCGGTGATTGCGATTTAACACCAAATAGAATTATTGCCGAAGAAATTGATGGTCAGCCAGTGATCCGTCTGCATCCATCAAAAATCGTCAATGTGGTCCCAGGGGTGGATTACGAACGTCTGATGTTGGAGCCCGGCGATGGAACGGTGACCAAAGCTTCACTGCTGGCAAGAACCGACACGGATCCATCAGTGGCCAGGCATCGTTACAGCTACTTTCGCCTAAAGTACCCAATCTTTTTGTGTGAGCACCACTCCCAATTAACGGGCAACGTTAATTTTCAAGATAACCTCATGCACGTTCTTTTGTCGGAAGACCGCATCTGATGATTGGGGTCAGGCTCTGATGATTGGGGTCAGGCTCAAGTGCCAGGGTAAGCCCGTGGATGATTGGGGGCAGGCTCAAGTGCCAGGGTAAGCCCGTGTAGCCATGGTGTTTCACGCTAGCACTTGACCGATGTTTTAGGGCCACACCGCTAGCGGGCAAAAAAAAGCCGGCAATGGATGCCGGCTTTTTTTTACCCTTGGAACTGCGGGCTTTAGGCGTTCGCTTTACGCTCTTTCACTTCTGCAACAACCGCCTCAGCAACGTTTGCTGGGCATGGCAGATAGTGGGAGAACTCCATTGAGAACTGGCCTCGACCAGAAGTCATGGTGCGCAGTGTGCCAATGTAGCCAAACATCTCTGACAGAGGGACTTCGGCCTTAATGCGAACACCCGTTGGGCCTGCATCCTGATCCTTGATCATGCCGCGACGACGGTTCAGGTCACCGATGACGTCACCAACGTGGTCATCCGGAGTAAACACATCCACCTTCATGATGGGCTCAATCAACTGAGCGCCCGCTTTCGGCATGGACTGACGGAAAGCCCCCTTGGCCGCCAACTCAAAGGCCACCGCTGAGGAGTCAACGGCGTGGAATGCGCCGTCATACACGTCAATTTCCACATCCAATACGGGGAAGCCCGCGACCGTACCCTCACCCATCAAGCTCTTGAAGCCCTTTTCAATGGCTGGGAAGAACTCTTTCGGTACGTTACCGCCCACAACAGAGGTGGAGAAGGTAAAGCCGGAACCTGTCTCGCCCGGGCGGATACGGTAATCAAGCTTACCGAACTGACCAGAACCACCGGACTGTTTCTTGTGGGTGTAGGTATCATCAACTTCTTTGGTGATGGTCTCACGGTACGCCACCTGCGGCTTACCTACATCAAGGTCAACCGCGTAGGTGCGCTTGAGGATGTCCACCTTCACATCAAGGTGCAGCTCACCCATACCTTTAAGAATGGTTTCACCAGAGTCTTCGTCGGTCTCAACTCGGAACGACGGATCTTCAGCAACCATTTTGCCGATGGCAATGGCCATCTTCTCGGCGCCCGCCTTATCCTTAGGAGCAACCGCAATAGAAATCACTGGCTCTGGGAAGACCATCGCTTCCAAGGTGCACGGGTGTTTCGGGTCGCACAGGGTGTGACCGGTCTGAACATTTTTCATGCCAACGATGGCAATAATGTCCCCGGCCTGGGCTCGCTCAAGCTCGTTGCGATCGTTTGCGTGCATTTCCACCATTCGGCCGATGCGCTCGCTTTTGCCGGTGAAGGAGTTAAGGATGGTGTCACCGCGATTGAGAACGCCTGAATACAGACGCACAAAGGTCAACGCACCGAACCGGTCGTCCATAATTTTGAACGCCAAGGCGCGCAGAGGCTCGTCCGTAGACACCAATGCCGATTCGCCGGTGGGCTCACCCACCTCGTCCGTCAAATCCTGAGGATCCACTTCCGTTGGGTTTGGCAGGTAGTCGACAACGGCGTCCAGAATCAGCTGAACCCCTTTATCTTTGAACGCAGATCCACAGTATGTTGGGAAAAAGTCCAGCTTCCGGGTGCCATTACGGATGCAGCGCTTGATGTCTTCCATCGAAGGCTCATTGCCATCAAGGTAGGCTTCCATCACGTCATCGTCCTGCTCAACGGCAGTTTCAATGAGTTTTTCACGCCACTTCTCGACCTCGTCAACCATGTCTTCAGGGACATCGGTGATATCGAATTTCTCAGGATTACCCGGATCAGGCCAGATATGCGCCTTGCGGGTCAGCAGATCTACCACACCAATGAAATCGTCCTCAGTACCAATGGGCAGCACCATCACCAAGGGGTTGGCGCCCAGGACATTTTCCACTTGGTCAACCACCCGCAGGAAGTCTGCGCCCACACGGTCAAGCTTGTTCACGAAAATGATTCGTGCAACTTCAGACTCGTTGGCGTAACGCCAGTTGGTCTCAGACTGAGGCTCAACACCGCCAGAGCCACAGAAAACGCCTACGCCGCCGTCCAGCACCTTCAGCGAACGATACACCTCCACTGTGAAGTCGACGTGTCCGGGCGTATCGATGATGTTCAAGCGATGATCTTTCCAGAAACAGGTTGTCGCAGCTGACTGGATCGTGATGCCCCGCTCCTGCTCCTGCTCCATGAAGTCGGTGGTTGCCGCACCGTCATGAACCTCACCGGTTTTGTGAATTTTACCGGTGAGCTTAAGAATACGCTCGGTGGTCGTGGTTTTGCCGGCATCAACGTGGGCGAAAATGCCGATATTTCGGTAAAGCGATAAGTCAGCCATGATCTTTCTCAGAAGTTCGAATTAGGGGGCGCAAATAAGCCGGCGAAGGTTACAGGAAAATGCCCCACATTGGGAGTGCCTATGGGAGAATTTTGCCAAATTGCCATCGCCAAATTGACTTCACCGAACCTGCGCCGGCTCAGGGGTGAAAGCAAACCCCTGCTCCACATCATTATGTGAAGGTCATTTTTCGACGTTTTTCAATAAAAACAAACGGTTATTGAAGTTGGCGCGAGAACAAAAAACTCTTCGAGCAAAAACTATGCACTAAGAGCATTTTGTCCCGTCCGGCGCATTTTGAAGCGCCTTATCAACTATTGCTGATTTTTATTTCGCAGCTCAATCAACCGTTCTTCATCGATGGAATACCACCGAATAATGATTGCGGCAACAATAATGAAAAACGCGGGGAAAACAGATTGGCAAAAATTAAGAGCCGCTATTGCAGTGTCAGGCTGGATATCTGACCGCGGGTTTAGCTGCGGCACATAGCCTCTAAATTGTAGCCAAAAGCCCAGCAAAGCCGATGCAAACGCAAATGCCAGCTTCTCGATGGTTGTATAGATGCCGCTTAATACGCCCTCACGTCGCTGAGAGGAGGTCAGCCGATCAAATTCAATCACATCGGGCAGCAAGGCTTGGCCGACAAGCAGCACACCGCCGGCTCCCAAACCTTTGGCAACAGCCCGCAGATAAATAAGCCACAGCGCCTCGCTGCTATCAGCCCACAACCAGGTCATTGAAACACCGGCGAATATCAACGCGGAAAGCAAAAACGTGTTCTTAGGCCCAATACGGCGATAGATCCATAACCAAACGGGCGTGGCGACTATTTGAGCCGCCGTCATACACAGCAAGATGATACTCAGCGTTCCGTAGTCTCTGCCTAGCACCCAGACAGTAAAAAACGCCATGGTTGAAGCAGCAAATGCCACCGCCAATAAGAGAAACAACTTGGTTCCCATCAACGTTGCGAAAGGACGATTGCTCGCAACGGTCTTAAACTGCTCCTTCAAGGAAATTTTCTCAGGCTTGGACACCCGCCCGACTTCCGGTGCGCCTCGAAGCAAAACCACCGTAATGAACCCGGCGGCAAGAATCATCGCGGCAATGGTTAAACCCATCAGGCTATGACCCTCTGCTCCACCCCCGCCAAATTTGACCAGTGCAGGAGCCAAAGTGCCCGCAACTAAGGCCCCACCGCCAATGGCAAATACTCGCCAGCTCATCAAGGCGGAACGGGTTTTCCCGGAGAGTGACATCTCCGGAGGCATCGCCAGATATGGAACGTTGTAAACCGTATAGCCCGTGGCATAGAGGATAAGGGCGACAAACAACAGCGACTGTGGGTTAGCGCTGCTGATTTCGGCAATGGAAAACATCATCGCGATACTTGCCGCACAGATGATTGCGCCAAGAAACAGGTACGGTCGACGTTTCCCAAAACGGGTTTTGGTTCGGTCGCTAAGCCAACCCATGACGGGGTCAGTAAAGGCATCATAGAGCTTAGATAAGGCAATCAATGAGCCTGCTGCAGCGGCTGCCACACCTAAAACATCGGTAAAATACCGCAGAGCTAAGGCATTAAACGTATTGAAAAGCAGTGCGATGGGTAAGGTGCCCAAGCCCCACCCGATGATCATGAACAGGGGCAAATCATGTTGCTGTCGTGGCCGTATAGTGGGCACGGTCAGACGCCTTTCGCTACGGTAGTTCCATCATTCCTATCTGCTGTCTGCGCTGAAGATAATTTACCTGCGCGCTGCACCGCTTTGACAATTCGCCCGTAGGTTCCGCACCGACAAATGTTGGTGATTTGAGAGCGAATTTCCTTTTCGCTGGGTGCCGGGTTTTGGGCGAGCAAAGCCTTGGTCGCCATCATCATACCCGGCTGGCAATACCCACACTGGGGCACTTGTTCATCGATCCAGGCTTGCTGTATCGGATGGGGGGTGTCTTCATCGCCTAAGCCTTCAATAGTGACGATGTTTGTACCTTCGGCAACTTCCAAAGGAATCGAGCAGCTGCGCACCGAAACCCCGTCCAGTTCCACCGTGCAAGCGCCACAGACCCCAACACCGCAACCAAACTTAGTACCTTTGAGACCAATGGCATCGCGGATCACCCATAGCAGCGGCGTATCCTTTGCAGCATCAACTTCATGGGGCTTGCCGTTCACGTTAAATTGAATACTCATATCAAAGTCCTTGAAACGACAATCATGAAGTCACCGTGAATCCGGCGGCCTCTACCGGGAGGTCGGGCACGTGCACGCCGCATGCGTCCTGTATCGCAGCACAAAGCGCCGGCGCAACGGCGGGAACGCCGGCCTCGCCTACCCCGCCAATTTCATCAGCGGTTTGCAGCAAATGCACATCAACCGGAGGCATATTCGCTAAGGTCATCATGCGGTATTCGGCAAAGGTCTTCTCGATAACGGAGCCTTGCTCAAAATGGATCTTTCCAAATAGCGCGGCCGAAAGCCCAAAGGTTATTCCGCCTTCGATCTGCGCCACAATATTGTCCGGATCCACCTGCAATCCACAATCAAAGGAGCAGGTCACCCGCTCAATTTTTAGTTGCCTATCTTGAACAGTCACCTCTACAACCTGGGCGCAGGGCGAATTCCAGCCCTTGGTAAAGGCAATCCCGCGACCGGTGTTTTCCCCTTTTGGCTGACGCCAGTTGGCCTTTTCTGCAGCCAACTCCAATACTGCTTTGGCTCGCGGGTTATCCCCGAGCAGGGCTAAGCGGTATTCCAATGGGTCACGTTTTAACTTAACGGCCAGATCGTTGATCAGCATCTCGGAGAAAAACCCATTGCTTGAGCGAGCCACTGAACGCCAATACCCCGTTCGGATTGGCACCGAGCTCTCAACCATGTCGATTCGGGCGGTGTCCATTTCATAGGACGGTTGCAGGAGATCACCCAGTATTGCCGGGGCCGCCATGCCTTCTCGTCGGAAGGGCGATTTTGCGGATAAGATCTGACCGGCCATCCGGCTATGAGCGGCAACTATTGAGCCATCTGACTTTACCGCGGCGCGGGTGCGTACAACCGCTGCCGGGCGATAGAAGTCGTTTTTAGTATCTTGCTCCCGAGACCAAATCAATTTGACCGGCTGGCCCGCCATTGCCTTGGCGATCTGCACTGCCTGAATGATGAAATCACGTTCATTCTTGCGCCCGAAACCACCCCCCATATAAGTCCGGTGGATGGTCATCGCGCTTTCGGGAATATCGGTAGCCGCGGCAACTTCAGGAGGTATACGGTTCCCTGCTTGGGTTGGCGCCCAGATTTCACAACTGCCTGACTCAACTTTCGCGGTAGCGCACAGCGGCTCCATGGCCATATGCGCAAGATAAGGGACTGAATACTGCTGCTCGAAGGTCAAATCGCCACGGGTGAGCGCCTGCTCAACATCTGCCAACTCAGCGGAAGGCTTGGGGTTGCGGAAGCTGCCTCCAACAAAAAATGGCAACGCCTTGGAATCGTCACTCAGCGAGCGAGCAAACCCTTCCATCAATTCATCACTGTTGAGCAGCTCGCCTTGAACATCATCAAAGGAAATTGTGTCCACCGCTTGCTGCGCCTGCCAATAACTGTCTGCGACAACAGCCACGGCATTGTCTAGAGGCACAACCGCCTGAACGCCAGGCATTTTTTTGGCTTCGGACTCATCAAATCCGTTGAATGATCCACCAGCCACTGGAACATGCTTAATGGCCGCGTAAAGCATTCCAGGCAATTGGATGTCGATTCCAAAAACCGACGTCCCGAAAACCTTGGCCGGGATATCTTTGCGCTGGGTCGCCTTGCCAATCAACTGGAAGTCTTTTGGGTCTTTTAAGCGAGGATTAGTTGGAACGGGCAGTTGTGCTGCCTCTTCCACCACATCACCAAAGGTGAAACGATCGTCTGTGCCGATACGCGAAATCACGCCGTTTTCGATGGATACTTGCGAAACGTCGACATTCCAGCGGGCGGCGGCTGCGGTACTCAACATTTCTCGTGCGCTAGCACCCACTTTGCGAAGCGGTTCAAAATAGCTCGTTATCGCATCACTATTGGCGCTTCGTTGCTGGCCACGAGGACTATTAAACGCCGCGTCCACAACGGACAGACGCACCATTACCGTTTCCCAATCTGCGCCGAGCTCTTCCACAACAATCTTGGGTAAACTGCTAGAAACGCCCTGACCCATTTCGGCGCCCGGCGTTGTTACCGTGACATGACCATCGCCACCAATTTCAATAAATGCGCCGATGGCAGTTTGTTTGTTAGAGCCCGCTGAATCTAGGTCGATTTTTGAACAAGCGCCTGCGACAAGCCCTAGGGCTAAGCCGCTAGCACCCTTCAAAAAAGTCCGTCGCCCAAACCGCAATGAACCTTTCTCAATTTGGTTACTCATTATGGTTCACATTGGCTCGCGAGATAGTCGATGATTTTTTGGCGGTCTTCTTTACTAGCAACGCCGCCAAACGCCATCGTACTGTTAGGAACAACGGCATTAGGGTTTTCTATGAACGCAGACAGGCTTTCGGTATCCCAGATTAGTCCGTTGCTGGCCGCTTGTTTAAACGGATCTGAGTATTTGAAATCCGCCAATGCGCCGGCTTGCCGGTCAATCACACAATTCAAATTAGGACCAACCCGAGCCGGTGCGCCAGCGTCGATTGCATGACACGCTTCACACTGCAAAAACTGGATTCGGTTTGGGTTTCTCTTGGCTTGTTGTGGTGGGCTTTCTTGCTGAGCGCCTGTCCCGCTGGTGCTAGCCGTACTTTCACCGGCACTGCTTGATTCGTCAGAACAGCCAACCATGCCCATAAGGATCATCACAACCGGTAAAGCCATCGACAGGCTAAGCCGAGAGATTTTTGTTTTTCGTACTTGTCTGATTTGATCTTTCATTTCAATGGTTAGCAACCGCGTTAGGCTTCATTGCAGAGGCCACAAACCAGCTTCTAAACACCCCCTTATTGGTATCTCCAAAGCCATCGTTCGCGGGCACAGCGTCTCTAGCTGCATCTTGGAAGCCGGTTTTCACATCAACAAAACCCGCCGATGCCAAGATTGAATCGTAATCGGCGCTTATGGCATTTCTCCAGTTGGGTTCACCGTTATATTCACGTTCCATTTCGGCGCGCACTTTTTTCCAAAGAGAAATGCTTTGGTAGCGGTCAGGAACCTCCAGGTGAATCACAACACCGCCTGGTTTCAACAGACGCATTGATTCATTCATGATGTTGGAAATCCCTGGCTTACTGGTTTCATGAAGCATGGCGCAACTAAAAACCAAATCGAAGCTACCGTCTTCGAACGGCGTTTTTTCCGCATCACCCTGCTGGAAATTGACATCCGCTCCCAATGACTTGGCCCTTGCGTGAGCATAGCGAAGCATAGACGCACCAACATCCAAGCCATGAATTTTTGCGCTTGGAAAGGTCCTTGCCAGAGGAACAATTGATGCCCCGACGCCGCACCCCATTTCGAGGATGTTTTCCGGGGCGAATTCCGGCCAGCGCGACACTAGATGAGATGTCAGGGTCCAACCACGGCCATCATTTAAAAAGCCGCCATTTTTGCCCAGCATGTATACCGCGCCGCCACAATCGATCAACGCGCCCTGCCCGACCCCACCGTCATCCAGGCCATAGCCTCCTGGCATTTGGTGAACCAAGTTTTCAACAAGATAATCCGGAATGTGAAAATCGCCATCCAATGTGACCGCACCGGAGCCTGTTTGTGATTTGGCCCGATCTTCTAAATCATCACGCTGTCTTTCAATGGATTTTCCCACCACCAGCCAAAGAAGGTTTTGTGAGGCGCGCCATGCCGATAAATACCGGGCAAAATCGCGCTTTCTCTTAAGGCGTTTATAAACTGTCTCAGTGCGCGCATCATGGTCTTCACCAGGGTCTAAGCTGCCCGCCATTTCATTGGCCAATGGGTCACATTCCCGGGCGAGATACATTTTGAAATCGCGGACGAACAATTGCTCTGCTAGCTCGTCATGATTTGGGGCTGGCATGATGGGGGGGCGGTCAATCATTCTCTTCTCTCAGTAACTGGGTTTGTTGCGCTAATCCGAGGGGAATCGGGTTCATTACTTTGGCGATCAAACTGTGGCGCAAGGCGCTGCGCCGAGTATCGTCATCGGGTGTCGCCGAAAAATCATCCACCGCATCAGGCGCCAATGCGCCATCCCTGGTTAGCAATGCCTCAACCGTGTCCAAACGCTCACGGGTCGCGGAAAGCTGGGCAGTCAACGCCACAACCATTTGCAGCAGTTTATCCTCTGTTTCGGAGAGTCCTTCAATGGGCGTATTGCCACCAGCTTGGTTCATTTTTTGCCACCCATCAGCATTTCGTCTTAATTAAAGAATTCATCAAACGATGTCCTATTCAGCACCAATGGTGCGTGCCAGCCTGAAGCCGAAGGTCCTGAATGCCTCATGGGGATAGTCTCGGCCGCGCCATGCCACCGCCAAGCGGCTAGGTCGTGTTTCCCAACTCCCCCCTCTTACGGTGCGCCGATCACACTCACCCTCAACTTCCATGGCAGAGCCGTCGGTAGGAATATCGTCTGGATAGGGCAGCACATAGCAGTCTTGTGTCCACTCCCATACGTTGCCGAGAATATCGTAGAGGCCATAAGGATTGGGGGCTAAGCTACCCACGGGTGCAACCATGGGTAATCCATCGTTACATTCCGCCGCCTCCCAAAATATTTCAGGAAATTTCTCGGCCCCCGATGGATCAAACAGATTGGCTTGGTCGCATCCGCCATTAGGGTCTTCACCCCAGGCAAATGTTGTACTGGTGCCAGCACGGGCGGCATATTCAAATTCCGCTTCGGTGGGCAAGCGGTAACTCTTACCGGTCTTTTTTTGCAGCCAAGCGATGTAGGCCGTTGCGTCGTTCCATGAAACACAGGTCACTGGCTCATTGTCATTGGGCGGGCGGCCAATTCCGGGATTTTGCCAGTTCGCCCAATCTCGATGTCCCCAACGATCTTTGACATATACCGCGCATCGATTCGCCGGTTCATAACCTGTGTCATCGACAAACTTTGAATAGTCGCCATGGGTCACTTCGTATACCGAAAGCTCAAAGGGCTTGGCAATAGTGACTTCATGAGGAGGGCCGTCATAGCGATCAGGCTCACCTCCGTCAAACCCCATCATAAATGTCCCGGGCGGTATGACGACCATTTCCGGGCAATCTTCGCAGGCCCGCACCGTCTTCCCGTTGGCGTTTGGTTCGGCGCCCGCGCAGCCTGCAAGAACCATAATCCACAGCAAACTAACGGCGCTTTTGACTGCAACGCGAGTCACAGGATTTCCATCGAACATTCGGGTGTTCTCCAAAGTTTGGTCTATCGTTAAAAAGGTCTGTTAGCACATGACCGGGTATGCCAGCCAAAAGGATTTTGCCGCGAAGAGATTGCCGATACCGCCGGCATCATGTATCCAGTACCTCAAGGGCAACGCGTTCTGCGGATTCCAATGCGGCCTCAAGGCCTCTAGCACTCACTGCAGTATGTTCGCCACAGAAATGTAGCCGGCCTGATGGCTTTGCGATTTCGCCGGCGAATGCGGCAACCTGGCCCGGTTTGAAGTAGGAAAGATCGCCGCCGTTAAAGCGCTGCTCTCCCCAACTAAAAAATGAGTGTGCCTTGAGTTTTCCTTTCGAGGCCGGGCGCAATCGTTCAAGCTCCCGCACCACAAGTTCTTTGGTTGTCTCAGGACCCAGACTGTCCCAATACTTCGCCAAATCTCCCCGAGCCTGAACCGTAAAACCGGTCACCTCTTCTGCATCATCGCCAAACCGCTGGGAGATAACATTGCCGAGTAACCCGTCAGTTCGCATGCCAGGAGATAAATTATCTTCCTCCCAGAATTTCGATGATGCGGTAACGAAAACCATAGAGATGGGGAGATAACCCAGTTGTTTAACAGCTCTCGCTTGAGGCCCGCTTAATAAAGGCTCAAGGTGAACGTTGCGCAAGGCAGAAAAAGGCAACGAGCAGACAACCTGCCCACCCCTGAACTCAGAACCATCCCGACAATGCACCGAAATATCAGAACCGTGGTCGCGAATAGCCTGCACTTCACGTCCTAGCAAGATATCCCCGTTGATTGTCTCAGCCAAGCGCTGGGGAAATTGAATATTACCGCCCTTCACAGCTAAAACTGCCCTGCCAGCGGCCGATTGGGCTTGCATAAAATTCCCGTGATGTTCAAGCATCAGCGAGGATACATCCCAGGCATTTCGTCCATAGTAGGGAGAGATATTGGCGGCTAGATGGATTGCATCATCGCTTAGCCCAAGGGCCTTGAGAAAGCTGTAGAGCGAAGTATCAAGGGCTGCGTTTTGTAGATCTTTCCAACTGCTTCCATTGGGCATTAATGGATTTTCGAACAACATCTTGGTGACGAGTTCAAAGGGCATAACCGACTTGTATTTTTCTGGAAATGGATTGTGCTCGTATTGCGTCCATTGCTCTCGAGTGAAAGACCGGTCCCCGAGGTAAAACTCTGGAGGCAAACCATATTGTCGCTTGCCAATGTCTTGCAATTCCAAACCCAATTGATTGGCAGCCCCTAGCCCCCTGCCATATCCAGCAAAGAAGGAATTGAAGCCCATTTCTGGATACCCTGGCTGATCAACCAGGGTCATTACCCGCCCGCCCACGCGCTCGCGAGCCTCGATGATTGTCACCGAAAGCCCGAACTCCTCGAGTAACTGCGCCGTTCTAAGTCCTGACACGCCAGCACCGATGATGATAACGTCGACCTTGCCCCGTCTTTTAGGCTGGGTAGGTTCTTGTTGGCCAGTGCAACCTGCGATGGCAAGCCCTATTGTTCCTGCAACAAAATGTCGGCGGTTAATTGTCACAATGTGGTCCTTTTGAAATAGGCCATAGCACCCAACGTTGTTTAGCGAGCTTGTTGCACAGGCACCCGAAGCGTCTGGCGAAGCTCGTCATCGAGCTCACCGTTCAGGAACGCTTTGAAGTCAGGCAAAACGGCATCGAGCTTTTCAATGTAGGGGTAATGCCCCAGTGATTGGTACTTTCGCAATAGCGATGGCGCTCCCGTCAGCCAGTGTTCGATAACATCAGCTTCTAAATGCATCACCGTAGGATTTTCATGGCCCCACATAATTAATGTGGGTGATCGGATTTGACCCAGTACTGTCTTTACGTCACCGGTGCTAAATTTGTACGTCTTTGCTCGTTCGGCATTCAGACCTTCCCGTCGTTGAAAATCATAGGCCTGATCGATCAACCAATCCGGCGGAGTATGAGGTGATATAAAATTGTTATTCAGTGATGTTGCCCAAAACTCTCTGGGTTTAACATTCATCGCAGCCCATTTTTTGAATTCCGGTTTAGCACGCAGGGGATTGGTTTGAGCGGTTCTTGGCATACCCGCCGAGTTGATCAAGATCAGACGTTCCACCCGTTCTGAATTTCGTGCGGCGTAGCGGTAGGCAACCGATCCACCGCTGGATGTGCCGACCAGCACCAAACGATCAATCTCTAAGGCGTCGATGAATTGAACGAGCAACTCATATTGTCGCTCAACCATATTAAATCCGCCTTCGGGTACGGACTTAGACTCCAAAGTACTAAGACCGGCACCGGGAAAGTCGAAACTGACGGTACGAAAATCCTCTTCAAGCTCGCGAATCAAGCCATCCCAGCTGAACAAATTCAAATAGGATGCGTGAAGAAAAACGATCGCAGGTCCGGTTCCACGATCTTGGTAGTGAAGGTTGACACCATCAAGGGTGATGTAGCGTGAATCGGCCTGATCATATTTGGTGCGCAATTGTTCTAACGTTAATTCCTGCACCTTCGATTCACCCGCAAACGCGGGGTTACCACCCAACAATGCAAGCCACACACAAACAACCACAAGCGTCAAATGCAACGTTAAATCCCTCAATCTGAATCCACTACTCTGTTGACTTAACATAGTAACAATATTGCGGGGTCAGAATCAGTTTCACGTCTTTGGGACTTCCTGCGCCACAATCTTGGCCAGGGCATCCGCCACCGCCTTGGGTGACGACAAGCTAGCCATATGCCCACTATCGATGTCCTGCAACGACCTCATCTCATACCGGCTGGCCATCCATTGCTGGTGGGACGGTGAGATGCTTTGATCGGCCAGACATTTGATGTAGTGCTTAGGAATGGCCTCGAATTGCTCGTTCAATTGCACACGGGAAAATGGTGGGCGAATCGGGTTTTCTTGAATCATGGACTTGCCGTAAGACGCCTCTTTCACGGAGCAGTCGTTGAACAGCGCGTCGTCTAAACCGTTTTTATCCAGCCCGGTTGTGCCTCTGAATAGATGAGGCTTAATTGCGCCATTTAGCTTCGACTGTTTGTCTTTCGCCGACAAGGAGATCAGCCTTTCACCATCCCGCGGAACAAACGCCGCTAAGTAGGTCAACGCTTTAAAGGCTTCTGGCGCTCTTGCACCTGCCTCCGAGATCACCATCCCGCCCATCGAATGGCCCACGGCAATCACCGGACCCTCGATAGACGCCGCAGCCTCAACGACAGCATCGGCATAATCGGCAAGGGTTACAGACCACATTGAACGCGTGTTGTCACCATGGCCGGGTAAATTTATCGCCTTGCTCGAAACGCCAAGGCGATCGAGTTCAGGGATGAGGTTTTCCCAGGCCCAAGCAGCGCACCATGCCCCATGAACCAATAACACTGTCGACACACAATTGCCCCGTTACCCACTCACCTCCACGGTAAAGCAATTGATGTCAGATCGCACTACTCAAATCCGTTAGCAAACAGCAATTCGTCTTTTTCATCGTCAACATTGACCACATAGGCGATAACGGGGAAAAGGTCCTGATATGCCTGGTCATTGCTGGCAGCGGTGAAAATAACCTGGGCGGTCCGATTGAAGTCCCGATCCGGGTCATCCAACCCGGTAACAGTGACGGTTTGGGGTTGATTCCAGTTATCGACCGCAAAGCCCAAACTGTTGGGAACAAAGCTCACCTCAGCTGGCTGATCGGTACTAAGGGTTAGCGTCACCGGATCGGTGGGCGCTCGCGTTAACGCCACCCGGAAACTGGCAGAGCTGCCGTCTTCGCTGGTACGCAGTGGACCATCAGCGATGATCTCAACGCCAGCAGAGGCTGTGCCTTCATTGTCGGTGATACTCACCTCGTAGTTGAAGCTAATGATGAGGTCCCCTAGCAGGTTGAATTCCACTCGCAAGTCTTCGGGGTTTTCTGGCTGACCATCATCAATGGTATCCACTGTCACCGTCTGGGGTGTGTTGTCATCAGCAAGCCAGGTCAATTGCCCCATAGTTTCAACAAAGTCATCACCGGCGGTTGCGGTACCAGGTCTTAGGCGATAGGTGACGGTAATCTCTCCCGCTGCTGGCGGACGCGGCACCTCCAAGGTGACGGATTCCCCTTCCCTCACAGTAAAATTTTCAGTGAGGTTGGGATCGGTTATCAAGGCATCAGACACGTACACCGAGCCATTGTTACCGCTAGCGACAAGCCGCCCATCCGCGCCCACCGTTGCTGTCAACAGCGCTGTTTGACCCTGGCCAACGGGAATCGGCACTACCCTCCAAGTTAGGCCTTCGTCTTCACTGATGTAAGCAAAATTCTCTCTAAAGGAACTTGAGGTGAGTGAATCTCGGAACACCACCGCCACCAGGCGACCATTGGACTCAACAACGTCAGAAATCTCCCAGCGGAGGAAAGCGGCATCTGCTGCCTCAAGGTTCAAGGTTACCTGCCAACTTAGACCCAGGTCATGGCTTACCAGGAGTTCTGAGTCACCACCCAGAATAACTAAGGTGCCCGCCTCAGTCTGCACAATGTCCCGCAGGTTGATCACTCTGGTCTCCGGTTCATTGCTAATCCGATTGAGTCCGTCGATGACCTGAAACGGGTCTTCGCGCTGCCAGGTCACACCATTGTCATTACTGGTAATAAGTTCTGGGCCGAACACCGAAAACTCGTTAAACAAATAGATAATCCGGCCTCCACCCACGTGTAAACCCCGTTTGGGCACTTCGCCGAAACCCAGCGGCGCAGTTCTAGGAATCCAGGTTAAACCGTCATCATCACTGGTAAAGAAATCGGTTTCCGGCGGATTGATCCCGCGGCTCTCCGGCGCCACAATCAGGCGACCTCCGTCACCAATCACCACGTCCGAAAGATCATCTCCAGCAGAGCCGGGCACCGGTATGATGTCCCAGGTAAGACCCAGATCATTACTGGTAATGATGCGGTCGGCGCTCCCTTGGCTCGCGAACAGACGATCGCCTTTGCGGCGCAGGCTGGTCAATCCGCTTCGACCGGTTTGTTCCCGATAGTCTGCGCCCTCTACCCAGGTGTTGCCGTTGTCCACGCTGCGCCAGATCTCGCTGTTGCCCACTCTGGCGAGTAGCACATTACCCACAATGATTTCCATACGAAGATCTGGACCCGGGTCGGCGTCCAATATCTTGTTCCAGGTTTGTCCGGCATCAGGGCTTTGCCAAACCTCATCACTGTTACCTATGGCGACCACGTCATCACTACCTACCCGGCCGGCACTGAAGGCAAAGGGAGTCACGCTATCGTCAACCTCCGACCAGCCCACCCCATTGCCGGAGCTAAATGCTGAATCAAACACGCTCACAATCCGGGAACCCATATTGATCCAATTGGGGTAAATCCGTGGAACCTGTACGCCATTCCAAATTCGACCGCCGTCAAAAGGGTTTGGGCTTTGAAAAATCACTGATCGCTCATTACTGATGATAAACACGCCGGGGTCGGTATCGGAGCGACGAAACTGTTGGGTTTGCATCACATAATTGTTGTCGATGAAGGTGACATCGCTGGCGTTTAGCGCTTCCCTTTCATCCACAGGCAGAAGTTGGCCATTGAGCATCATATTGGCATCGCCGAATGAATAGCCGTTCCAACCCGCACCATCTGCACTATCAAGCACTGTCTGAAAGCCCGACGCCACAAGCCGCCCGTTACCAGCCACACTCATGGACTGCAGAAGGCCGAATCCAAAATTTGCCTGTTCCCAGGTATTTCCCTGGCGCCGGAAAATCGCCCCACCAATAAAGTAGGCAACGCCGCCGTTGGCCTGAACCGTTGACCCGTAAGCCAGTAGCTGACCATTGGGCGCCACAAATAGATTCGGCAAATAGACCCCAGGAAAAGGAAAACCGTCGAGCAAGGCGGTATTGACGGGGAATTCTGTAACGGTCCAAGAATTTCCGTTGTTGTTGCTTGATAGTATTTGCGTACGGCCAACAAAAGGCAGGTTAGATTCCCCGTTCGCCGTGGGCCTTAAACTCACCAGTGAAGCCACTACAGAATTACCAGACACCACCATGTCACTGATATCCCCAAAGAGGGGTTGCCCATTACTGTCAACAATAACCTGATATTGCCAAGTACTGCCGCTATCGTCGCTGAGCATCAATTGACCATTAGGGCCAGCCGCTAGCCAACGGCCACTGGGGGTTTCAACAAAGCTGGAGTATCTAACGCCCGGGCTGTTATCTCCCCGCACGACCTGCCAGCGCTCACCCACTGGCTCCTGGGCTGCGGCAAATGGCGAGGTTAGAGCAACGGCCAGAAAGCATGCTGCCCATCCAATCCTTGGTATTGTTAATCCAGACACGATAATGATTCCCTCTGTTGGGCCAATTTGGCGACTGAGCCCGTTTACTTGGGCCATATTTAGCAGAAGCGTTGAAGCTAGTAAAACAGGATCAGGGTGCTGCAGCGACACCGTTGAATAGGTATCGAAGTCGATTTGCGTGGATGTTGTCGCCAGAAGGGCGTAATCGAGCCAACCCTTTGTACATAAGCCCTTTTATGGCCTACTCGCTATTCTTGTTTAGGGCGTTAGCGGAAAGAAACTGTGAATCACAGGGAAAAAGGCCCGGGGCTGCCTGCCTGTGAAAAACCGTACTGGACGGTTTTAAAATCTACAACGAGAGGTTGATCGATTAGACCTTGTCTGACAGTAGCCATTCAAAATCAGCAACTGTCAGACCGGATCACGATATCGTTAACTAAGGGACATGCCGCGCCCAGCGTTATTCTGCGACGACGGTCCAACGCTTAAGGGATTGGTCAATGTCGTCGCAAGTCTCTAGCAGCAAAGGCCGCTTCACCCAGGGGCCTGCTGGCACAGTCTCTGCGGCAACAGTGATACAACGACTTTGATCTTCTTTGGTCCTCAAAGACTGGTCTTCTGCGTTGTACACAAATTTTTGTCGAGAATGATCGCTGCATTCCAATAGCGCAAATACCGTTACGTCACTGGCGATTAGCGCCTGCATGCAATATCCCTCAAAGGCATAGGACATGATCTGTTGGGTATCGTTGTTATAGGCAAACCGAGTGTCATTGCCAGAATAATTCCGTGGCTCATCGGGTTTGGATGGTTTACACGAATGTGTTTGCAACAAATCCGTTTGTCCTCGGCCGTAAGTATCAATACAAAACCCATAACCATTGGGCTCATCAAGGTTTGCGCTTAATACAATATAGGGCCCAGCTGATGGCACCGTTGGCGCCTTGCTAGCCGATGTGGTTTGGGCGCACGCTGACGCCGCTATGCAGGCGCTGGCAATTAAGATCAAAAACTTCCGCATTATTCGCTCCGTGTCTGATTTTTTAGAAGGGCATTATTTTCCGGTGAATAGCCCAACACTAACAATTCCAATTTTCGTCTCCCATAGACACAAGGGAGGCCAAAATTTCTGCCCCACCCTTGCTGATTTTCAAAGCTAGCTTTCGAAGTTTATGTTAGCATGCTAACCATGAGCAAAGAAAGACAACCCCATAAGTTCCACTATCTATTGCATTCCGCCGATTTGGTTCACGATTACCTTCGGGTCCAGCTGTTGCCCTTAGAAGTCAGCCCCCATCAAGCTCGTGTGGTTAAAGCATTAAGTCGAATGGGGCCAGTATCCCAAATCGACCTTGCACGTGAATTTGACATTACCGCAGCCAGCATGAGCACCATGACAGCTCGCCTGATTACATTAGATTTGATTCAGGTTGAGAAAGATCCTTCGAACGCAAAAAGAAACGTCATCAGTTTAACCAAGAAAGGTCAGACCATATCGCCCAAAATAAGCCGGGCGTGGGCAAATGTCGATGCTTTCATTGAAGATAAAATTGGTGCAAAAAATAGGGAAAAACTGGCGGAACTCACTCTATCGTTGAGAGACTCACTAGGAGGTCGCTCCCCTCGCGCTAAATAAAGCATCCCTTAATTTCAATAAGCAGCAAGACATTAAGCCCGGTTAACTCTGGCACTTGAACCCCACTATTCCAATCGTTATTGCTTGGCTGGAAGCGCAAAAGCCACAACCGCATCACCCGAGCCGGTCTCCGCACGCGCCGTGCCGCCAGCGGCTATCACCACGTATTGCCGGGCATCACTGCCCATGTAGGTCATGGGAACGGCAGTAGCGGAAATGGGTAGATTTGCTTTCCACAGCTGTTCACCGGTCATGACATCTAGGGCGCGAATGTGTTCATCGAGACTTGCTGCCACAAAAATCAGATTCCCGGCAGTAACAATAGGACCACCGATGTTTGGTGAGCCCCAGGCCGCTAGGGATTTTACGCCGTGGCGTTTTACCTGCCCAAGCGGGACTTGCCAGCGAAGCTCACCGCTGTCCATATCAATAGCTGACAGCGTTCCCCACGGCGGGGGCGTACAAGGAATACCCAGAGGCGATACAAATATCTCACCCACTGTGCGATAAGGCGTCCCTTCTAAAGGCCTGCTTAGGTAGTCGAGACGAAATTCTTTGTCGCCATCTTCGGACCTTGGGATCAGACTGATGCGCGTGGCAAGATTTTCGGATTTTACGATAATCAAATTGCTGTCTCGGTGATAGGCAGCGCCTCCCCAATTTCCACCGCCGAGCGCAGACGGAAACAACAAACTGCCAGTGGGACTGGGTGGCGTAAACAAACCCTCATAGCGCAGTTCGTCAAAACGTGCCTGACACCAGCGGCGATCCAGCGGGGTGATGCCAAATAGGCTGTCTCGATCCAATGTTTGTCGAGCGAACGTGGCGATTCCTCGAGACACCGGCTGTTGCGGGGCGGCCGTTTCACCGGGCACATCTGACTTGGGGGCGTCCATTTCACCGATAGGGAAAACCGGCTCACCGGTAGTTCGGTCGAAAACGTACAGGAACCCCATTTTGGTTTGTTGAATAGCCACCGCCTGCTGTTTGCCGTCTTTCATGATATCCACCAGCAGCGCATGACCGGGTAAATCGTAGTCAAAAAGGTCATGCCGCACGGTTTGAAACGACCAATTAACGGCGCCGGTTTTTGCGTCTAAGGCGACTACAGCGTCGGAAAGCGGGATATCAAATAAACGGCCGCCACCGTAATAATCAGTGGATGGGCTAGTGGTCGGCAGGAATACCAGGCCGTTCTCCACGTCAGCGCTCATGGTGCTCCAAACATTGGCGGCGCCGGTTTTATCGCGAACATCTTCCGGTATCGGATTAAACTCCCAGCGCATCGCGCCAGTTCGCACATCAAAGGCGCGAACAATACCGTCAGAAGCATTGGACAAACCGTCGTTTGAGCCTGTTCCAGCGATCACAATATCGCCGATCACCAGTGGCGGAGACGTCATGCCCAGAAAGCCCTCACCGTGGGCTTCAAAATCGTACTGGGAGACATATCCCGGATGGCCTTTAGCCGCCCCGAAATCTTTGCATGCTCGTCCAGTATCGGCATCGATCGCATAAACGAAACCAAATCGATCGCTCTTGAATATGCGCCGATCACAAGTCTCTGACGGGGTCTTCGCCTCCCAGTAGGCAACTCCCCTGCAGGTCCTCGGCGAGCGCGCCTGAGGATTCACCGGCTTACCATCAATGGTCTGGGTGTGCGGATCAAACACCCACCGCTCTTTCCCAGTCGTCGGGTCCAGAGCAAAGACTCGGTTCATGGGGGTGCAGTAATACAACATCCCATTGACATGAATAGGAGTGACCTGAAGCGAGGTTTTATTCTCTTCGAAGTCGCCAGAATGATGAATCCATGCCGGGCGCAACTTGCTCACGTTGCTGCGATCGATTTGGCTCAACGAGGAATATTGACTGCCGCCAAGGTCGCCGCCGAACGTCGGCCAATCAGATTGCGCGACTGCATTGTTGGCCCCAAACAGAAGCGCGAAAAGGGCAAAGCCTCGAACAAACAAGGGCAAATGACTACGACGTGCTGATTCCATTACCAAACCCTACAGACCACGACAAGAGCCCGCATAGTACATCTAGACGGGTTACTCTGACACTTGACCACCCCAACGACCCTCAAAAACTCTAGGCCTTTTTTTCATTCCCTATGGCCGACGCCCACGCTGCATCTAGTAACTGCTGGGTTCGATTGCTGAGATCCATGGAGCGTTGTCGCAAAGTGGGGTCTGCGACCAGTTGAGCAAACTGATCAAACATATGGGTTGAACTTGATCGCGTGGAAGCAACATTGACAAGATCTCCACCGCTAGCGTCGGAAAAACCACCCTGGCGCCAACGATAATCCGCCGAACCATCCCCATTTTGGCTAAGGAAGTTATCCACCGTCACCACGCTACCGGCGCTAGAAATACACAGATCCATCAACACCGCGCCACTGTCGAAACCACAGTTCCAGGTAGACGTTGCACCACTGTCGAACACCAGTACGCCGCTAGCGCCAATAACCGCACCGGTGGCTCGGTCGCGACGGATAAACGCCTCAGTTTGAGCCAACTCACTGTCGTTGGCCAAATACGTGGCAGCAGCCCGCATGTTGTACCACCCCGCATCCCCCAGAGCGCCCATGGGTTCCAGCTTGGGGTTGTAGCGTATGTTGCCCCGATCAGTCAGGCCAAACTGAAAAGCGGACGACACAGACCATGGCGGTTGCGCTTGTTTGCCTATACGCTCGAGTATCGCCCGAGTTCTCGGATGGTGATTAAAGTGCGTGCCGTCCATAAACGCCACGTTGTTGTCTTGGCAGGCAGCCACAATGCGCTGCAGGGATGGCGCACTGGCGAAAGGCTTTTCCGCCAGCACATGTTTGCCGCTGCGCGCAGCGACTATGGCGATTTCTTCTCGCACGCTAGTAGGGGTAGCTATATAGATGGCATCAACACCATCCCAGGCCGCCATCGCGGCCCAATCGTCAAACGCTCGGCTAGCGCCATTAGCCGCAGCAAAATCCTGGGCTGAGGAAAGTCGTCGACTGGACACTGCCGTCAGCTCAGCGGCTGAGGTTTGTTTCACTACCCTTGCCATAGAGCGGGCAATGCTGCCGGTGCCCACAAAACCCCACCGAACAGATTCGGACGGACCATCGGTCTGCGCAGCCACTGGCGCAATTGATGCCGACACAGCAGCAGCTCCTGCCCCGGCGATAAGTTTTCGTCGCTGCGCCTGATTGGCAGATAATTTGTTGTTGTCTTTCTCACCCATAATCTTTACTCGATGCTAATGAGATAACGTTGACCTAATGGCACGCAGAAATACCTGGCACTTGAGCCTGACCCCAAATTTGCCTGGCACTTGAGCCTGACCCCAAATTTGAGGTTCTCCGGATTCTACCAGCCACACTCAGTGACCTTCGCAACTTTCTGCATTAACCTGCATCGCGCTATTGACCGCTTGACCTGCAGCTCGACAAAAAAACCTTTTCCTTATTCAAAACTATCGGAAAAAATCGTGTCCGCACCAAACTCCAGCGCGCCAATATCGATCGTACTGCCAACGAATCTGTTATTACCTGCTGCATCACCAAAACCAATGGGTACCGGGGCGGGGAACGTCCCGGCATCCACCGCCGGTGAGTTTTCACCGAGCTGATAGTTGCCGGCAGGCGCGTTGCTAAAGCTGGGATTGATTCCGATTAGGTTGGTGGTTTCCTGCAAAGAGTCGCTGGCTGACAAATCGACTGCGCTATCGCTGATAATGGTATTGCTGAGCGTAAGCACGCCATCATCATCACGGTTTTGGGCGACAATACCAACGTCGCCATGATTGGCCACCGTCAAATTCACCATGTGCAAACTGGGTGTGCCGTCGGCGTCCAAAATTCGCGTGACTAATCCATCACCTCGACCTTCTGCAATGAGTGTGCTCTCCAAAACCACCGCGGCGCCCTCAGCGGAGTTCAGTCTCATCTGGGTGGAGAACTGGGGCTCGGGGGTTTCGGCGACATTTCGCAGCACCTGATTGCGCGCCGCAGAAACCTGGGTGCCTGCGGAAAGCGACAGCCCAACGGTATTTACTGAGGCGGCCACAATCACATTGTCTAGCAC
>CAZLJY010000042.1:0-19648 GCA_964559945.1 uncultured Gammaproteobacteria bacterium
GTGGTCAAGGAGCCAGGAGTCCGGTAGTTTGCGCAATGGTTTTTTGATTACGTAGCAAACATCATGTCGCGTTGGGTTGTAATGAAATTTGGCGGAACCAGTGTTCGCACTCGCGAATCCTGGAAAATCATCGCCGAGCAGGTTCGCGTTCAACAGGCTGGCGGGCGCCAGGTCATGTTAGTGGTATCCGCCATCAGGGGTGTTACTGACCGGTTACAGGCTATTGCTAATGGGGAGGAAGGCTCCCAGGGTGTAGACGCTATCGCCCAAAGCTATCAGTCGTTAATCAACGATCTGGGAATCTCCTGTGACCTGTCAGGGCAAATTGAGGCCCTGACCACCCTGGCCAGCGACCCGGATCGGACCAGTAAACCTTCCATTCAAGCGCAAATTCTTGGCTTTGGTGAGTACTTGTCCAGCGCTTGCGGTGCAAGCTGGCTGAACACACAGGGCATTGCCGCTGGACACAGCGATGCTCGGACACTGCTTACCACGTGTCCTGCGGGTAGAGACACCTCAGCAGACCATTTGTCAGCCTATTGCCAGCCAGAGCATGACTCTGAGCTGGCAGAGAAGCTGTCCACCGATGGCGACATTTATATCACCCAGGGATTTGTTGCCAGTCTTCCAAGCGGTGAAGCTGCGGTGCTTGGGCGCGGAGGATCAGACACTAGCGCTGCGTGCCTGGCTGCGCTTTTGGGCGCAGAATTGCTGCAGATCTGGACTGACGTACCCGGCATGTTTTCTACCGACCCTCGGGCGCTTCCCGGAGCTCGACTTTTGCGTTACGTGTCCTACCGCGAAGCCCAGGAGTTGGCATCTATGGGGGCAAGAGTACTGCATCCGATGTCGGTAGAACCGGTGCGTCGGGCGGAAATTCCATTGCAGATTTGTTGGACAGCCGAACCTGAGTTAGAGGGCACCTTAATCTCACCCCAGGCCCGGGATTTTGGCGCCCAGGTTAAAGGCATCGTCAGTCGGTCCGGAATCACTCTGATTGTGATGGAAGGATTTGCCATGTGGCATCAGGTGGGGTTCCTCGCAGATGCCTTTGCGCTGTTTAAAGAGTACGGATTTTCGGTGGATTTGGTGTCGACGTCTGAGGCCAATGTGACGGTGTCGCTGGACCTGACCAGTCATGTGGTTAATCCCCAAGCATTAAGTCGTCTTGTGGAACAACTGGAATCGTTGTGCCGGGTGCGAGTCATCGAAAATTGCGCGTCGGTAAGTTTGGTTGGTATGGGAATACGAACCATTTTGCATAAGCTAGGGCCAGCGCTGGAGGTTTTTGAACACCGCCGGATTTACCTGGTTAGTCAGGCAGCAAACGACTTGAATTTGACCTTTGTTGTTGATCAAACCCATGCGGAAAAATTGGTGATGCAACTTCACCAACAGCTGATCCCTGGCGGCGTTGGTGGTGATACGGTATTTGGCGATAGCTGGCAACAGCTGCACGAAGGGGAAAGCGCGCAAGAGGCACAAGCACTGTGGTGGCAGGATCAACAAGCAGCTTTGCTTACCTTGATGAAAGACCACCCCAGTGCTTTTGTGTATTCGCGCAGTGCAATGCGCGAAGCGGCAGGCCGTCTAACGGGTCTGTCACAGGTCGCGCGAATTCTCTACGCGATGAAAGCCAATCCACACCCCGAAATTTTGCGCGAACTTAACGCTGCTGGAGTTGGTATGGAATGCGTGTCGTTAGCCGAGGTGAAGCGCGCGCTGAAAGAAATACCCGATCTTAAGCCTGAGCAAATCCTGTTTACGCCGAATTTTGCGCCCCGGCAAGAGTATCAAGAAGGCTTGGCACTAGGCGTTCATGTCACCATCGATAATCTTTATGTGTTGGAGCATTGGGGCGCAGATTTCGCCAACAGCAAGGTGTTTGTGCGGCTCGATCCCGGCTCAGGGTTGGGACATCACAAACTGGTAAGAACCGCTGGCGCCAACTCCAAATTTGGCATCGTGGAACAAGATCATGAGCGTTTGTGTGAACTGGCAGCTCAGCACCAGATAACGATTTTGGGTTTACATGCCCATGTGGGTTCAGGGGTGATGCACGCCGGAGCTTGGCACCGGACGCTGGAAACCATGTCGCGCTGGTTGGACCGGTTCCCTGACGTCAAGGTGCTGGATCTTGGTGGAGGCTTGGGTGTACCCGACAAAACCGGTGATGCGTCGCTGGACCTGGAAGCCCTTGATGAGGGGCTCAGGGATCTGCGCAATACCTTATCGCGGCCGGTAGAAATCTGGCTTGAGCCAGGTCGTTACTTGGTCGCTCAGGCCGGAGTGCTGCTGGCCCGGGTGAACCAGCTGAAGGGTAAAGGGGAGGTGCAATATGTGGGGGTTGCCACCGGTATGAATTCTCTGATTCGCCCTGCGCTTTACGGCGCTTACCACGAAATCGCCAACTTGACCCGACTCCACGAACCCGCCAGTCAGGTCTGTAACGTGGTGGGTCCGATTTGCGAAACCGGTGATATCTTGGGCCTAGACCGGTTGCTACCCGCATGCCAAGCGGGTGATGTAATGCTCATTGCCAATACCGGGGCCTACAGCGCCACTATGGCGTCCCATTACAACCTGCGAGCCCCGGCCCCAGAGCTGCTAGTGGACTAATGCTTTGGGCTGAAGCAAAGCGGTGAGTAGTACTGGCACCCTGGTGGACGGTGAGTTTACGCCGGCAGATGTCGAGGCGTTTTCCTTTACCCAATGGCGTTTCACGGCTGAGCGCGGCGAGCTACAACTCAGTTATGCATTGGATGAAATGGGGTTCACCGAAACCGTAGTGTTTCCCAACGGACGGCGAACCCCATTTCAACAATCGATGGATAGGGACGCATTGAACCGGAGCTGTCAGCTCGCTCATTGGCTTGCAGGTATTAGCTACTTCAAAGCGGCGTTGCCTCGAAAGGTCCAATTTCATAGTGGTCAACCCGGCCCGCGGTGCGCCGCGTTGTTAGGTCAGGTATACCGTCAAGGCTTGGGAGAAATGGTCTGGCGCAGCGGATTGGATCTGCCTGCGGAACATTTGATTTCCCCAGGCGCTAAACCCTCCCCAGCGCCGTCCGTCAGTGCCGGTGCAGACGGCGTAGTGGTACCTCTTGGGGGGGGCAAAGACTCACTGGTGACCTGCGATTTATTGCACAGCGCAGGGATAGCGTTTCGCACCATTGCCGTGGGGCGGTCGCCGCTGATTATGGCAATGGCCAATGAACTTGAGCAGCGCGGCGTCAGTCAGGGTCACATTCAGATTTCTCGCACT
Organism: uncultured Gammaproteobacteria bacterium; assembly: GCA_964559945.1. Lineage (GTDB taxonomy): Bacteria > Pseudomonadota > Gammaproteobacteria > Xanthomonadales > SZUA-38 > JANQOZ01. The sequence goes on from CAZLJY010000042.1 coordinate 3,266, forward strand.
TTGGACCCACGGTTAATCGCTCTCAACAAGATCGGTGCCTACAACGGTCATGTGCCTATAACCGGGGTGCTGGCCGGCCTCATGCTGGTGGCTGGGGTGATCTACGGGTTTGACACCATCGTGATGTCTAACGAGCGTTCCGCCGATGCCGCTAACCTGCTGTCTGCTGATGGCCAGGCCATTAATCATCAATACAGTAAAAGTGCCGAGTTTGAATCGGCCTTTCAATCGGCCCTTACCTCAGAGGTGCTCACGGGTTTTCGCTATTTTTCCCTCCTTAGGGGGGCGTCGGAGATAGCGATCGCCCGACATTTTTCGACCCTGAAAGGTTGGTTTTCCCACTTTTCTAGCTGTAATCAGAATTTTCGCCAAGATGGCAAAACCCCGAAGGATCGATGGTGTGGGCATTGTCCAAAGTGTCGCTTTGTGTTCCTAGCTTTAGCTCCCACCCTAGGGCCGGAGCCTCTCGCGGAGATTTTTGCGGCGAACTTGCTGGATCAAGAATCTCAAACTCAAGGGTTTCGGGCGCTGTGCGGTCTAACCGAGCACAAGCCTTTTGAATGCGTTGGTGAGGTGGAAGAAAGTGCGGCGTTGATGAAGCATCTGGCGCAACATCCATCCTGGCGACAATGCCAGGTGGTTGAACAACTTGGGCCACAGGTGAGTGATGCTGCTAATTTAGACGACTTCTATTCCTCCTCTCTGCCGAGCTCAATCCCAGCAGAATTTGCCCCGGTACTTCGTCGCTTGTGAGAATCGAACAGCTCAGAGGGCGTTCGGTAGCTATCCTCGGCGGCGGTGTAGAGGGCAGGGCAGTGCTAGAGGTGCTGGGGCAATCCATTGGATTGGACAAAATCACGGTGCTGGATGAGCAGCCGTTAAGGTCCATGGATAACGTTGCGACTCGGTCCGGCCCCTTGGCGAGCTTACCGTTGACTGAGTTTGACGTCATTGTTCGCTCCCCCGGAGTGAGCATCTATCGACCGGAGTTGGAAGCCGCAAGACGTGCTGGGGTGCAGTTCACCAGCGGCACCAGTTTGTGGCTGGCTGAAGGCCCGGGCGCGCCAGTGATTGCGGTGACCGGGACCAAAGGCAAAAGTACTACTACCTCATTGATCGGTCATCTGCTGGCAGGCCTTGGACAGACGGTATTGTTAGGAGGAAATCTAGGGCAGCCCGTGATTAGTTTTCTCAAAGAGCCAACGCCGGACTGGTTTGTCGTTGAACTATCGTCCTACCAGCTGGCCGATCTACAAGGGAAGGTGGATTTTGCTGTGCTGACCAATTTGCTCAGCGACCATATCGACTGGCACGGCAGCATAGAAATTTATCACCGGGACAAACTGAGGCTGTTGTCCATGAGTCGTCACCAAACACTGGCTCATGCTACAGACAAGAAGGTGACTGGTATTCCATCAAACGTCCAATGGGCTGGCGATGAGGAAAGCTGGAAAGTCACGGATGAGGGCGTGTTTAATCAAGGCAAGCAGGTAGCGACATTTGACGGCTGGGATTTGCCCGGTCGTCACAATTTGAACAACTTAGAACTCGCTCTGGCAACGCTGGAGGTGTGCGGGGCAAATGTTGCTGACGCATTACCAAACATTTCCTCGTTTAAGGCGCTACCCCATCGCTTGCAACCGGTGATGGCCAGCCCGGTGGCCTGCGTCAACGACAGTATCGCAACCACACCGGACGCCACCGTTGCTGCTCTGCGCTGTTTTCCAAAGCAGGCGCTGGTATTGATCGTTGGCGGGGTGGAGCGCCAACAAGTGTGGGGTGGGTTGATTGGGGAAATCGTTGAGCGGCTGAAGCGGGGTTGGGATACCCATGTTGTTGTTCAGGGCGAAGGCAGAGAACGTCTGCTGACGGAGTTGGCCGCCAGTGTTGCCGAGCCACAGCGTCATCTGAGTGAATCGCTGAACCAGGCCACTGAAGTGGCTCTGGATTTGGCAATGGGTCTGTCCACCGACGACCCAACCGCTGAAGGTGAGGATGTTGTTGTGCTGTTGTCGCCCGGTGCCCCAAGTTTCGATCAATTCAGGGACTTTACCGAGCGGGGCGAACAGTTTAGCCGTCAGTGTGTTCGACGCCTGACGACCTGACACAAAACTGAAAACGCTGCCGGTGGTCAATGAGCCCCCACTGGATCAGTAATTGGCGGGCATCCTCGCTGTCGCCGGTAAACCAATCTCGGGTTGTGCCCAAACGAAAACTGTATCCCCAGCTGTCCATATCGGCCATCAGTTGATTCCGATCTATCTCCGGCAATAGATCTGTCAGGCAAATCTGCAGATAACAAACCGCCGATTCTTCGTCGTCTGTGCCGCCAGCATCGGTATGCAAGGTGTTTCTGCGTGATGGCGTCAGGCACAGGTAGTGAGATGCCTCGTGCAGTGCTGAGTGGACCGGGGTATCTGAGCGAACAAATAGTTGTTGCTTGATCAAGCCGGCTTCAGGTGCCCCCCAGTAACTACCTGGAATGGGCGCATCCTGAGACACCTGCTGGATTTTAAGGCCCGTGGGGGAAAAGATTTCGCCCAGAATTTGCCTGTTTATATCGGCGATTCGATGCATCGGTGTGTAGGTTGATCAACAGGATAAATCTTCGTTGGCTATGGGGCGCGGGTCAAGGACTGTTTTTCATCGGTATTCGCCCGCCAAATGGCTGTTTTCGCAACCGAAGGCTGGGCTGTTTTGTGCATTCAGTGCCATTCGAAGTCCCTCTGACTCAGCTCGTCGCAACTAGGAGGTTCAGCACATGCCATTAGCAATGCAGGGGTCCACCCTGACGCCCCTTAACCGTGTTATGGGCAGCTAGCCCAGCGAGATTTATGCAGATAACCCAAATCAGTTTACGCAATCCAGCAGCCGTGGCCGCGGTTGTGGTCTTGTTGGCATTGTTTGGGGTCATGGCGATCATGTCTCGTCCGGTTCAACTGTTACCGGTGCTCACTGAGCCAACGATCAGTGTTTTTAACAACTGGCGCCAGGCCGCTCCTGAGGAAATGGAGTCTTATATTGTTGAACCTCAGGAGCAAATGCTTCGGCGCACCCCAGGGGTTAGCCAGATTGATAGCCAGGTGTCTCGTGGCTCCGGCCGTATCTCATTGACCTTTGAGGTGGGCACCGACATGCAGCAGGCGTTGATCAATGTGATTAACAACCTCAATCAGGCGCCGCCGTTGCCGGTGGATGCCGGTGAGCCGTTTGTTTCTATTGGTGGGCGCAACAACCAACCCAACGTTGCCACACTGCAGGTATACCCGGCGGCGGAAAACCCGAACAAAGATCTTTTTTCCGATCATTACCAGCAGGTCATCGACAACGACGTTGAATCTCGGTTAAGCCGCATTGATGGTGTGTCCAGAGTCAACATGGCGGGACGAAGGCCATTTGAAATTCGCGTGACGTTTGACCCCTATCGACTAGCGGCTTTGGGTATTCCAATCAGTGCCGCTAGCGCGGCAATTGCCCGCTCAAACGATGTCTCCGGTGGGTTTGCCGACGTGGGTCGGCGTCAGTATACGGTGCGCTTTGTCGGTCAGTTTGAGGTGGAAAAAATGGGCGATTTAATTATCGCCTGGAATGGCGACCGACCGGTGCCGCTCAGTGAGGTGGCAACGGTAGAAAAGCGCCTGTCTGATCCTTTTGGTGTGTCGATGCGCAATGGTCATCCTTCCTATTACATTTCCTTGGAGGGGGCTGGAGATGCCAATACGGTGAGCGTTCTGGATCAGGTGAATCAGGCGATCTCTGATCTGAATAACGGCGCGCTGGGCGATGTGGGGCTGATCATGGAACTGAGTTTTGATGCTTCAGTGTATATCCGGCGCGCCATATCTTTGGTCAAAAACAATCTGGGTCTGGGCATACTCCTGGCCGTCGGTGTGCTCTGGTTTTTTCTGCGTAGCGCCCGTGCAACCTTGATTATCAGTTTGTCCATTCCCGTATCTTTGTTGCTGGCCTTTATCGCCTTAAACGTCTTTGGGTTATCGCTGAACGTGATCTCGTTGGCAGGGTTAGCGTTTTCTGTAGGACTGGTGTTAGACGCGTCCATTATTGTGCAAGAAAACATTCTGCGTTTGCGACAGGGCGGGGTAAATATGGTCCAGGCAGTAGTGCAGGGAACCTCTCAGGTTAGTGGCGCCTTGTTTGCGTCAACAGTCACAACCATTGCCATTTTTCTGCCGATTCTGTTTCTTGAGGGCATGGAAGGGCAGATGTTCTCGGATCTGGCGCTGACCTTGTCGGTGTCGGTGTTGGCCTCATTTCTGGCAGCGTTAACCATCGTACCTGTGGCGACGCGCTATTGGATGGCTAAGGTGACCCTGGATGATCCGGTAGGTCACTGGTGGTCTCGAGTGACCGATTGGATCATGAAACTGACCGATACGGCGCTTTCGCGCACGCTATGGATCGTATCGCTGCTAACACTATCCATCGGCCTGGTGGTTGTGCTTAAGCCCAAAGCCGATTTCCTGCCCTCAGCCAGAGCTGATGCGGTGCAGGTGTTTTTCAATACGCCGCCGGGCGTGAATCAGGCGATGTTTGAAGATGAAATTGGCGCGGAAATTGTCCGCCGCCTGACGCCCTACATGAATCACGAAAAAGAGCCTTACCTGCGCGGCTATAACCTGTCGATGTTTGGGACTTTTAGTCTGGCATACATCTACCCGTTGAAGTCAGAGCAGACGTCAATGTTGTTAGATGAAATGCAGGGTGTGGTGATGCAAGGCATCCCTGACACTAGCTCGTTTGCCTCTCGGGCATCGTTACTGGGTATTGGTTTTAATGGCGGGCGCACGATCAGCGTTGATCTGCAGGGACCCGATATCGTTGGACTGATGGACGCCGCGCGCGCAGGCATGGGAGTGATATCAGAATTGTTACCCGGGTCTGTTGTGCGGCCGGTGCCGGGATTGTCTTTAGCCGAGCCGGAGCTCCAAATAATTCCCGATGAACGTCGGATTACTGAGTCGGGGTTGAATCCCAGCGATGTGGCATCAGCGGTTCGGGCCATGACCGGGGGACTATTTGTTAGCGAGTACTTTGATGGTAACCAGCGCTACAACGTGATTCTGCGATCCGGGGGATGGTCTAATCCCGATGAACTAGCCGCCATGCCCATCGCAACGCCATTGGCCGGGGCACAAACGATCGGTTCTTTGACCCGCATCGAGCGCACGGTGGGACCAACGAGTTTGCAGCGCTTTGATGGTCAGCGCACAGTCAGTTTGCAAGTGTTGCCGCCGCCCGAGATGACTGTGGAGGAGGCGTTGGACATCCTGCGTGACCAGGCTGGGCCTGCCATCGCTGCCCAGCTGCCCGCAGACGCATCGATCCGCTACCGCGGCAGCGCCGACCGCCTTGAGCAGGCGCTGTCCAACATGGCGAGCAATTTTGCCCTTGCGGTGGTGATCCTGTTTTTACTGATGGCAGCAATATTTCGCTCCCTCACTGACAGCCTGTTAGTGTTGTTAGTGATGCCTTTGGCGTTGGCCGGGGGGATCACCGCGCTTTGGGCGCTCAACCTGGTGAGTTATCAATCGCTAGATATGCTGACAATGATCGGCTTTATCATTCTGCTTGGTCTGGTGGTTAATAATGCCATCTTGCTGGTTAGCCAGACACGAGAAGGCCAGGCTAAGGGGCTTGATCTATCGGCGGCGGTGAAGGCCGCCGTGTTGGTGCGCGCAAGACCGGTCTATATGAGCACCTTAACCAGCATATTTGGCATGCTGCCGCTGATGTTGATTCCCGGTGCGGGGTCCGATATTTACCGTGGTCTGGCGACGGTTATCGTTGGCGGCATGGTGGTCAGCGCGCTATTCACCCTCATTTTGATGCCAGCGTTGCTTCAGGTGCGCTGGCTTAACGCAAGGTCTAACAGCATGCCTGAATTCTCGACCGGCACCCCTACGCCACAGGAGATGGCTCGATGATAGTGGACAAAGGCTTGATCGGTATATTGGCTTTGGCTTGGCTGGCCGTTAGTGCTCAAGTGAGCGCGCAGCCAGCTCAGGAGGCGCCGCCCAGTGCGGTGGAAGTGGCGTCGGTTAGGCGTGCTGAGGTGGTGCCGACAGTGCCGGTTACCGGCAATGTACATAGTCAAAACGATCTGCAAATTACAGCGGCGGTGGATGGTCAGCTGGTCTATGTTGCAGCGCCTGGCACCCGGGTTAAGGTAGGTGATGCACTGCTAACTTTGGATGTGGCGCCACTTAAGCTGCAGCGTGCAGAACAAGCGGCGTTGATTAAACGGGCGGAGGCGCAGCTTGCGTTTCTGGATCGGCAACTGAGCCGCCAGCAAGATTTGATGACCCGCCAAAGTACGGCGGCGAACCAATTGGATCAAACTCAAATGAATCGCGATGTGGCTGCCAGTGATCTTGAGGTTGCTCGCCTACGGATGGCTCAGCTTGACGATCAACTGGCGCGCAGCGAAGTGCGGGCCCAGTTTGACGGGGTGGTGACCAACCGACTGCGTCGGGAGGGCGAAACGGTTGCCCGGGGTACGCCGGTGGCCCGAGTGACTGATACCAGCGCTTTGGAGGTGAGAGTGCAGGTGCCCTTAAGAAATGCCAGCGCCTTAACGCCAGGGTTGACGTTGGATGTTTATGGCTATGAGTTAGTGGGCACAGGGGTAGTTCGCAGTTTGGTGCCAGCGTTGGATAATCGTGCTCAGACTTTGGAATTGCGGGTGGAAATCTCCCAGACCTCTCGGCCCTGGAAAATCGGTGAATTGGTGAGCGTGTTAGTACCCCAGTCCCAACCTGCCCAGGAATTGGTGGTGGACCGGGATGCGCTGATTCTGCGAAGGGATGGAACTTACGTGTTTCGAGTGACCTCGGATCAGACCGTAGAGCGAGTCCCGGTGACAACCGGCAATTCCCAAGGCGATGACATCGCCGTAAGAGGCGAACTGCAGGCGGGCGATGATTTGGTGGTTCGCGGCGCGGAGACCCTGCGGGAAGGTCAACAGGTCAATGTGGTTGATGGTCGTTCAAGCATGCTTAGTGGCTGCTCAGTTATGGGCGTGACGGGACATTGTCAAAAATAGCTCAACCCTCATAAGCCGGGATCGGCATAGCTAGTAGGCTGACCGTCTTGCTGCCGCTTTCCGTGTCTTGTTTTCCCACCTCGTGAAACCCCCAGGCGGCGTGAAATCGAACTGATCCCGGATTTGGCGGCTTTATGTTGACCTCACAGGTTAGCAGCGGAGCAGTGAGCTCAGCGAACGACTGAATGTCCGCGTACAACACCCGTCCCACACCCAAACGGCGGAAACCCGGCGCAATGACCACCCGATCGATGTAAACGAATTGATCGTATTGGCTGCGAAACCACTGATAATTGATGCTCTGGTAGTCAGCGTCTGCGGTTAATGCCAGTAGGAAGCCCACGGGTTGAGCGTCAAGCTCGGCTACCCGAAGCCTCGCTGCCTGACGGTACAGCTGATCCATTTCTGCTGCTTCTAGGTGATTGACTGCCGGGGTGGCATCGTTGTTGACCTTACGAACCCATGGGATTTCGTCAGGGCGTACGTCGCGAATGCTGATGACCATTAAATGTGCTCGTGTAAAAGGGATAAGAGGCGCAATGCCGTGACAAGCACGGACCCGCAGGGATTTTGGTAAACTTTGGCTGCTTTCACAAGCTGATTGGCTAATGCCGGGAAAACTCAACACGAATCAACTATTGCGCTTCGCCGGCTTGTTCACGTGGGTATGCGTCGGTCTTGCATTGGTCATGGCACCGAAACTGGGCAACGAGGTAATGGCTACCAGTCGTTATGTCCTGTGGGCGGTCGCTCAATTGGCCTTTGGTATCGCTTACTGGGTGTTATCAAACTCGATCCAGCGCCGGCCAGCCAGAACCCGTCTGCATCTGCTGTTGTTGGGGCTAATGACCATATCGGCGCTGGAAATTTCTGGCGTAAGCAGTTCAGGCCTAGGCGGTATTTTGCTGGTGGTGGTCGCTGGCGTATTGCCCTGGGCGCTGCCGCTGGCCTGGGGTGTGTCTTGGTTATTGGCCCAGAATTTATTGCTGGCCTGGACTGCCGGTCAAATTCCTGGTGTCAGTTGGGAGCAGGCGGTTTTACTGGGTGGGCTGTACTTGGGCTACTCAAGTTTTACCTTCGTTATTTCCCTGGTTGCGCGGCGCCAGAGCTACGCTCGCGATGAGTTACGTAAAGTGAATTCAGAATTACGTGCAACCCAGGCGCTGCTGGCAGAAAGTACGCGCATTGCAGAGCGGGTGCGAATTTCCCGTGAGTTGCACGACTTGGTTGGGCATCACCTAACGGCCCTTAGTCTTAACCTGGAAGTGGCCAGTCACCTGGTCAGCGGAAAGGCGGTGGAGCACGTAGCACAGGCGCAAACGGTGGCTAAACTCTTGCTCAGCGATGTCCGAGAAGTGGTTGGCGCGATGCGCGGCGGCGATAGTATTGATCTAACAGAGGCGCTGCTGCGTTTATCAGAGGGCGTTCCTAAACCGCAAATTCACCTGGATATACCAGAATTGCTAACGGTCGATGACCCACAGCGAGCTCAGGTGGTGTTACGTTGTGCCCAAGAGATCATTACCAATACGGTGAAACACGCGGATGCCGAGAACCTATGGCTGAGCATCCAACAAAACGATGACGGACTGGAGATTGTTGCCAGAGACGATGGCTGCGGCGCGCAGCAGGTTGACGCAGGCAACGGCCTGTTGGGCATGGGCGAGCGGGTGCGCCAATTAGGTGGCGACTTGTCAGTCAATTCAAGACCCGGCGCCGGGTTCAGTCTAAACGCATGGTTACCAAGGGAAGCAATAATATGATTAAGGTCTGCCTGGTCGATGATCAGACACTGGTGCGGCAGGGAGTGCGTTCTCTGCTGGAGTTGGCCGACGAGATTGAGGTCGTCGGTGAAGCCGTAGACGGTCGCTCAGCGTGTGAGTTAATACCAGAACTTAAGCCTGATGTGGTGCTGCTGGATATGCGAATGCCTGAGATGTCCGGATTGGACGTGCTCGACCATTTGGGCAAGGCCGGAACGCTGCCGCCAACCATTATTTTGACCACCTTCGACGACGATACCCTGGTCCTGGCTGGGATCAAGGCTGGCGCCAAAGGGTATTTACTGAAAGACGTGTCGTTGGATGAATTGGTTGGCGCCGTTCGAACGGTGGCGGAGGGTGGGACCCTGGTGCGCCCTGCGGTGACCGAACGCTTGTTGAAGGGGTTGGATGGAATACGAACAGAATTTTCCAGTCTGGACCGACCGGATCCTCTCACCGACCGGGAAACCGAGATTTTGCGGTTGATGGCGGGTGGGTATAGCAATAAAGAAATCGCAAACTCACTGGGCGTCGCTGAAGGAACGGTAAAAAATCACGTTTCCAACATTTTGTCCAAGCTAGGTGTGAGAGATAGAACCCGAGCCGTATTGAAGGCCTTTGAGCTAGGGATTGTTTGATGTTAGCGCTGCGCAAATACCCCCAATGGCTTGACCCGCAGCAGTTTACGCAACATCCAACCGTGTCAAAAATTGTAAAACAAAAAGTGACAAATCAACTGTCTACGCCAATCCGTTATTGGTGAAAATTGAACTGTGATCTGTGTCACAGTTTCGCCCACATTCGAGCGGTAAACCAATGTTCCTGAACGGTATTTTGATCACAACCTTGGGGGTGTGTCTCAGTGAACAAAAAGGCTCTTTTAGCGGTATTTTTCCTCAGCGGCGGCGTCCATCTGGTTGCTGCAAGTCAAGACACGCCGTCCTGGCGATCGGCGGCTGAGCGTCCTGAGCGTGTTGAAGCGCCACCCGAAGTCGGGTCACCGGATATTACGTTCAAAGTTGATCGAGACTCGCTGTTTGGCAAGCCAATGGGGTTTGCACCACGAGACGAGGTAGTGGATCCGACGCCGGGCGTCGTGACCGTCCAGCCTGAGCTTGGCAGCACGTCAGAACCTAAGGGGGCGGTGGCACCTGTAAACCCTGTAACCCCGGAAGAGACTCAGCCGGAAGAACCCACGGTGGTGGCATCGCTGAAATCTGACCCAACGCCGGCCAAATCGGTCAGCGATGAAGCCCCAGTGGCTGCCGCCAAACAGGCGCCAACAGATCCGCTAGAGAGTTCGTTAGCGACAAAACCCGCAGACGATTCGGTTGCACAGCAAGAGCGAGATGCGGTCCAGGAAGCAGCGAAAGTTGTGCCGGAGAAATCTGTGGCTTCAATCAATGTACCGGCTCCCGTCACCTCCATTGCTAAACCCCAGCTACCTACAGCCGCGACCCTAAAATTGGTTCGAACCCGCATGGTGGCCCCTGACTATCCGGAAAAGGCCGCCCGATCGGGCGAGGAAGGCTGGGTGGAGCTTGAGGTTACTGTCAATCCTAACGGCAAAGTGGGCAACGTTGCTGTGATCGAATCTACGCCCGGTACCGTGTTTGATTCAGCCGCCAGACGGGCAGCTCGCCAATGGCGCTATGAGCCTCCAATAGATTCTGGCGTTGATGAGGCCGTGACCACTCAGGTTCGCCTGAATTTCGTGCTGGACTAGACGCCAGCTCGAATCTCCATGGCAAACTGGACTTAGGTCCGGTGTTCCATCCAGTTTTCCATTAATAGTTAATCGGCCAGATCTGTTCCAGGTCTGGTCAAGATTTAGCTCAAACCAGTCCCAACCCCAACCCCGCTCTGGAGGCTAGATCAGGGTAATCTGCCCAATCCTGTGCCTACTGAGGGGCGGGAACTTTCTGTGCGTCTTTTAGTCTTATCGCCATTGATGGCGTCCTTGTGCATTGGGCGCTTGAAAATTGGGGCGAATCTGATAAAAATGCGCCTCCGCAGGGTGACGGCCTATCGTGTCGTCTGGCTCACATTCGCAAGAACTAAAAAACATGATTGAAATTAAAGATCTAAGAAAAGATTTTGGGTCCTTAACCGCCGTTCGTGACCTGTCCTTTCAGGTTCCGGAGGGGCAGGTGCTGGGTTTTCTCGGGCCAAACGGGGCCGGTAAGTCCACCACTATGAAAATGATTTGCGGATTTCTTACCCCTACGGCAGGTCAGGTGACTGTTTGCGGGCATGATATTGAATCCCAACCCCTGGAAGCGAAACGTTGCATGGGTTACCTACCCGAAGGGGCTCCCGGGTATGGCGAGATGACCCCCCAGCAGTTTCTTGACTTCGTTGCAGACGTTCGAGATATGAGCCGTTCGGCCCGCCGTGAACGCCAGGGTAGGGTGATTGAGCAGTTGCAACTGGGCCGAGTGCTTCATCAGTCCATCGAAACCCTGTCTAAAGGCTTTCGCCGTCGTGTGGGTTTAGCCCAGGCTATCCTTCATGACCCCAAGGTGCTGATTCTCGATGAGCCCACCGATGGTCTGGATCCGAATCAGAAACACGAGGTGCGCGAGCTCATCGGCGCGCTGGCAAAAGATAAAATTGTGGTGGTTTCTACCCATATTTTGGAAGAGGTAGAAGCGGTGTGTGACCGAGCCATCATTATTGCTCGCGGTCGCTTACTGGCCGATGCCAGCCCCCAGGAACTGGAGGCCAAGTCTCGTTATCACAACGCGGTGCGCCTATCGACCTCTGAACTTGATGCAGCGGTGGAACATATCAGTCGCTTGCCAGAGGTCACCCACGTTGACGTTGAACGCCAGTCTGGCCGGCTGGTGGCTGTACCGCGCAGTGGAAGTTCGCCGTTTGCGGCAATCTCAGAGCTTGCCAGAACCCAGGGTTGGCCGGTGGACGAGTTGACCGTGGAGCGGGGCCGGCTCGATGAAGTGTTTCGCCAAATCACTCTGGGCAATGGTGTGGGCAATGAAATCGGTGAAGCCAAACAGGGAGCCCAGTCATGAAACAGACCATGAATATTTTTCGCCGAGAAATGGCCAGCTATTTTGCGACCCCCGTGGCCTATGTCTTTATTGTGATTTTTCTTCTGCTGATGGGCTGGTTCACCTGGGGCTTTGGGCGACTTTTCGAAAGCGGGCAGGCGGATTTGTATGGGCCGTTTTTCAACTTCCACCCCTGGCTTTACTTGTTTCTGGTGCCAGCCATTTCCATGCGGCTGTGGGCCGAAGAGCGAAAAAGCGGCACCATCGAACTCCTACTCACTTTGCCCGTGAGTATGCTGCAAGCGGTCATTGGCAAGTTCCTGGCTGCTTGGGCTTTTTGCGGGCTAGCTTTAGCATTAACCTTCCCAGTTTGGATTAGCGTTAACTACTTAGGTGAACCCGACAACGGGGTTATTTTGGCCGGTTATGTGGGTAGCTTCCTGATGGCCGGTGGGTTCCTTGCCATTGGTTCGTGCATTTCGGCAACGACCCGAAATCAGGTTGTGGCCTTCATTCTCACCGTGGTGGTGTGCTTCGCTTTTCTACTGTTCGGATTGTCTGGTGTGATCGACTTCTTCCGCGGATGGGCGCCAGCGCCGTTGGTGGATGCATTAGCGGGCTTGAGTTTTTCCACTCACTTTGACGCGATCGCCAAGGGCGTTTTAGACCTTCGCGATATCGGCTTTTTTCTTCTGGTGATAGCGTTTTGGCTGGCTGCCAACGCCATCGTGATTGATCTCAAGAAGGCAGATTAACCATGTCTCAGCAGGCTAAACGAAATTACGGCGCGGGAGCGCTGCTGGTACTGGCGGTGCTGTTTGTGGCGCTAGTGTTCTTGTTGTCGCTGGTGCTCAGAGGGGCTCGCTTCGACCTAACCGAAAATAACTTGTACTCAGTGTCTGACGGTACCCGCAATATTCTGGCGGAGATCGACGAACCACTGAACCTGTATTTGTATTTCTCCGATTCGGTGAGTAAAGACGTCCCAGGGTTAACCAGTTATCGGGATTACCATCGCCGCGTCCGCGATACGCTGACCGAGTTTGCCAGTGATGCCGGCGGCAACATTAATCTACAGGTGATTGATCCACTGCCATTTTCTGAAGCCGAAGATGCAGCCAGCGCAGCGGGATTGACCGGGTTTCCGGCCAATGCCGCCGGCGATACCTTTTTCTTTGGGCTGGTGGCCACCAATGCTGTTGAGGGCAGGGAGGTGATCCCTTTCTTTGATCCGACTAAAGAAGCCTTTCTGGAGTACGACCTGGCCAAGCTGGTGTATAACCTGAATCAGTTTGATCGACCAGTGATTGGCGTGATGAGTTCGCTGCCCATTAATCGAGGCTTTGATGCGGCCACCCGGCAAATGCGTGAGCCTTGGATTGTGACTCAGCAAATCGAGCAACTGTTTGATGTTCGAAGCGTCTCGCCAACGGCCAGCAACATCGACCCAGACATTGACGTGTTAGCAGTGGTGCATCCAAAGAACTTGCCTGAAGTGACCGAGTACGCCCTGGATCAATTTGTGATGCGCGGCGGCAAGCTGGCGGTGTTTGTCGATCCGCTGTCAGAAATGGATATTCCTGCCGATGCCCAAACCAATCCTCAGGCAGCCATGTTCGCTGATCGCTCCTCCGACCTTAAACGCCTCTTGGAAAACTGGGGCGTTGCTTATGAGGTGGGTCAGATTGCGTTGGATCGTACCTATGGCCTGCAGGTATCCACCGGGCAGGGCAGTCGACCAGTTCGCCACATTGGCATTTTGTCCATTGACGCGGCCGGCATGAACAGTGATGACGTGACCCTGGCTCAGTTAAATACGATTAACGTATCCCAGGCAGGCCACATTGCTGCTATCCCGGATGCGCCCATCGAATTTATACCGCTGCTGTCCACCAGCGTTGACAGCATGAGCGTGGCCAGTGATCGGGTGAAGTTTATGACCGATCCAGCGTCGCTGCTTAATGGTTTTACGCCAACCACCGAAGCGTTCACCATCGCTGCCAGAGTCCGTGGCACCTTTTCTAGTGCCTTTGCCGACGGCGCGCCGGAAATTCCCGCGGTCGCCGAAGGTCAGCCACCGATTGATCCGTTTGTCGGTGAGCATGTGGCAACGGGGCAGGGGCCCAATGACATTTTGGTGGTGGCCGATACGGACATTCTCAGTGACCGCCTGTGGGCACAGGTCCAGAACTTTCTTGTCCAACGATTGATCAACGCCTTTGCCAACAATGGCGACTTTGTAATCAATTCACTGGACAGCCTCACCGGTAGCAGCGATTTGATTAGCATTCACGGCCGTGCTACCTCCCAGCGGCCATTCACTCGGGTCCAGGCGCTACAACGCCAGGCCGAAGAGCGCTATCAAGCTACAGAACAACAGCTTGAGCAGCGTCTTCAGGAAACCGAGCGCAAGCTCACCGAACTGCAAGCCGGGCGCGATGACAACAACCCACTGATCTTAACCCCTGAACAGCAATCGGAATTGGCCCAGTTTCAGGACGAGCGAATTCGGATTCGACAAGAATTACGCGGTGTACAAAGTAATCTGCGCGGCGACATTGAACGACTGGGTGCCTGGTTAAAGGTGATCAACATTGGACTGGTTCCGATATTGGTAACCCTATTTGCTTTGGCCATTGCTTGGCGCAGAACTCGTCGGCGAGAGGAGGCGAACCGATGAATAAAAATCGCTTGCTGATATTGGCAATTGCGGCCGCTGTGGCGGTGGGTTTTGCAGTGATGTTGTCCGGGCGCCAAGCACCTGCGGAGCAGGCCATTAGCGGCGGTGAACTGGTGCAAGGGCTGGCAGACTCGGTTAATGAGGTGACCGGTGTCAGCGTATCTGATGGCACCCAACAGGTGACATTGACCCGCGCCGATGGCGTGTGGAGCATCGCCGAGCGTAACGGCTACCGGGCTGATATGGCCCAGCTACGCAAAAAATTGCTGGCCTTGGTTGAGTCGCGCCGACTGGAAAGCAAAACCACCAATCCGCAGCGGTATTCTCAGTTGGGCGTGTCAGACCTGACCGAAAACGATGGGGATGACCAGAACCTGAAGGTGGATGTCACCGGCGCTCAGGCGTTTCAATTGCTGGTGGGTAAGCGGGCAAATCCGGGTTCCGGTACCTATGTTCGATTTGCCGACCAGGCCCAAAGCTGGCTCGCCAGTGGCGATTTGCGATTCAGCGCTGATCCGAAGGATTGGTTGAAAAAAGATGTATTGGATCTACCTGCCAACCGGATTCGACGGGTAACCCTGGTCCACAGCAACGGGGATCGGGTCGCGCTATCAAAAGCAACACCAGACGCGCCGAACTTTGACCTAAGCAACGTGCCAGAGGGTCGCGAAGTGTTGTCGCCTAGCGCCGGAAACTCAATTGCCAGTGCTGTGGCTGGTTTACGTTTTGAGGAGGTTGCGCCATCGTCCAGCGAGAGTTTTCAGCAAGTGGAGATTGTGCAGGGCACCTTCGAGACTTTTGATGGACTGCGCATTGGCACCCGCACCTTCAGTCGAGACGATAAGTTCTATCTGATGCTGGATGTGGCATTTGATGAAGCCCTGGCGGCTGAAGATATTCCGGTTCCCCCGGTGGCAGAGCCAGGTCAGGATCCATCAAGTGCGGGCCCGGATGAGCAGGGCAACTTTGAAAGCCCCGAAATGGCCCAAGCCGCCGCGGATGAAGTTGCCAAAGCCGCTCAACTTGCTGCTGCGGACGCGGCCAGAGCTGAGGCGGAAGAATTAGCGCCGCTGGTAAATGGCTGGGTATTTGAAATCCCGTCCTACAAGCACGGAAATTTGAGTAAAGGTCTGGAAGACCTGCTTAAGCCCCTGGATGACGGTAGCGACGCGGAAGGCTAATGGCTAACCACTGGATAGCCGTCAGCGCAGGCATTGGTTGCATCGGGGTTGCCCTTGGCGCCCTAGGCGCCCATTTGCTAACCGTGGTGAAGCCCGAACAGTTTGATCTGGCCAATCGTTATCATTTGATCCACGCCGCTGTTTTGGTGGCCCTGAGTCTAACCCTGGCTCCTGAACCCGGTATGCCCAGGCAACTGATCATGTTGGGTTTTGTGATTGGCACGGTCCTTTTCTGCGGCGCCTTATACCTTTCAAGCCTAGGCCTAAGCGGCCCCCGCCTAGCCCCCGCCGGCGGCAGCATCCTAATCCTAAGCTGGCTAGCTCTAGCCATCACCGCACTGCGAAGCTAACCCCCCCTATAAAGCCAAAACCCAGATGTACCCGGTTCTAGAGGCAAGGGAACCGGTGGCTCCTATGATCGGAGCAAAACGGATCAAAGGGAGTCATCCGATCATAGAAGCTAACCCCCCCCCATAAAGCCAAAACCCAGATATACCCGGTTCTAGAGGCAAGGGAACTGGTGGCTCCTATGATCGGAGTAAAACGGACCAAAGGGAGTCATCCGATCATAGAAGTTAATCGCCCCCATAAAGCCAAAACCCAGATGTACCCGGTTCTAGAGGCAAGGGGACTGGTGGCTCCTATGATCGGAGTAAAACGGACCAAAGGGAGTCATCCGATCATA
>CAZLJY010000042.1:19748-27447 GCA_964559945.1 uncultured Gammaproteobacteria bacterium
GGAGCCACCAGTCCCCTTGCCTCGGATCGAAGCCCCGACAAGAGGCCCCGAAAAGAAGCCCAAAACCAACCCAGCCGATAGATAGCAAAAAGCACCACAACCCCTTTTGATATACTCCCGAATCGCCGCCCCACCGGCAACCCATAGGAACGACCTGGGAGGGTCCTAATGAAGCGAGTCTTGAGTTGGTGTCTTATCAGTCTGGCCGCGCCACTGTGCGTGAGCGCTCAATCCATCGAAAATTTGACCGTCAATGGGCTTTCGGCTGCCGTTGAGGTGTATACCCCGCCGAATGGCATCCCCAGTATTTCTGCTAGCAGCGAACAAGATGCCGCCTTTGTTCAAGGCTACCTGCATGCCCGAGATCGATTTTGGCAGATGGACTTTAATCGACGTCTGGCCAGCGGGACCTTATCGGAACTGGTTGGCGCCTCGGCCCTAGGTACTGATATTCAGCTGCGAACCTTAGGGTTTCGCCGGGACGCCTGGCAGACCTTCGCGGGCAGCACCCAAGATAGCCGCGCCCAGCTTCAGTCCTACACCAACGGTGTCAACGCTTGGCTGGCCAATAACCCGCTGCCCCCAGAATACGGGGCATTAGAATTAACCCAGGCTGAGCCTTGGTCACCGGTGGACAGCCTGGCCTTCGCCAAGTTGCTGGCTTTCAATCTCTCCGCTGATCTGGAAGAACTGGATCTGACTGTGGCCGTCGGCACTTATCAGGCAGTGGGATCGGCGGTGGGTTTTGATGGCACTGCGCTGTTTTTCGAAGACACCTTTCGCCAAGCGCCCCCCGATGACCGGGTGACCTTGCCGGGATTTCTCGATTCCATTGGGGTGCAAGGCCAAAAGAGCGCAGCGCCTTCAGCGGCCAAAACGTTCCCAACCTTAGATCCCGAGCGTATTGAGCTGGCCAGCGGTTTGCTTAACCAAATGCGAGCCAACCCGGTGCTAGGCAACATCTTGCGCCAGGGGCCAGAGGAAAAGGGCAGTAATATTTGGATGATTTCCGGGGCATTGACGGACACCGGTGCTCCGATTATTGCTAACGACCCCCACCTGTCGCTGGATACGCCGGCGGTGTGGTATCCGATCCATATCAATGTTCGCGACAGCGAAGGCGCTGAACAGGTCAATATTGCTGGCGTCGCATTTGCCGGCGCGCCTTTGGTGGCGTTGGGCTGTAATTCCACTTTGTGTTGGGGTGCAACCGTAAACCCCATTGATGAAGGCGACTTCTTTTTCGAAACCCTACGGTTTAATAACTTGGGCCTTCCGACTCACACGGTTTATCAGGGACAGGAAGAGCGCATTCTCTATATTTTCCAAAGCTATTTTGCCAACCAACTTGATGGGGTTCCCGATAACCTGGAGCGTCAGAATGTGAGCCTTGCCGGTGGCGGTATCACCTTTATTGTGCCGCGCAGAAACAACGGCCCAATCTTAAGTCTATCCGGTGCCCAAGGCATCAGTTTCCAGTACACCGGGTCTGGTCCGACGTTTGAGGTGGAAGCCTTCCAGGCCATGGGTAAAGCCCGTGACGTGGACGAATTTGGGGTGGCGGTGCAGAAGTTCGACTTTGGCTCACAAAATTTAGGGGTGGCCGATATCTTTGGCAACATTGGTTATTTCACCCCGGCTGAGGTGCCGATCCGAACCGACCTGCAACTGCTTAACGCCCCAGACGGCGGCATCCCGCCGATGTTTATTCGCGATGGTAGCGGTGCCTTGATGCACGAATGGCTGCCGCTGGAAAACCCGCAGCCCAATCAAGCGACAGACACCGAGATTTTGCCCATCGCCGAGCAACCTACATCGGTTAATCCGGCATCTGGCTACATCGCTAACGCCAATAACGATCCGGTGGGTACCACGCTGGATAACAACACCTTGAACCAGGTTCGTCCCGGTGGTGGGCTGTACTACTTAAACCAAAGCGTTTACTCCAGCTATCGCCAAGGACGTTTGGATCGCCTGATTCAGTCGGCCATTGCTTCCGGTGACCCCATTACCACCAACGATATGGTCAGTTGGCAAGCCAACAACCAAATGCTGGATGCAGAGCTAATCGTTCCCCATTTGCTCACCGCGTTTGCCAATGCGGGGCAAGCCGATGCGTGGCCAAACCTGGCTGCAGTGGCCAGCGACCCGCAACTGCAAGAAGTGGCGGCGCTGCTCACAGGTTGGGATTTCAGTTCTCCCACGGGTATTACCGAAGGCTATGATCCAGGCGATAACGCCTTTGCTCTGATGCCACCCAGCGAGCAGGAAATATCTCACTCCGTGGCAGCGACGGTTTATGCCCAGTGGCGCAGCCTGATGATTCAAAACACCATTGACGCCACCTTAAGCGCGGTGGGGTTAGCTGACAATTTGCCGCCGGGAACTCTGGCGTTTAATGCCTTGGAGAACTTGCTAGAGACCTTTGAGACACAACAAGGCGTTGGCGCATCTGGGCTGAATTTTTTCACCAATGACGATGCACCCAACCCAGCTGCGGCGAGAGACTTCCTGATGCTGGCAACCCTTAGACAAAGTCTGGATCTGCTGGCCAGTGATGAATTTGCGCCGGCCTTCGCCAACTCCACCAGCCTGATGGACTATCGCTGGGGTAGGCTCCATCGTATCGTTCTGGATCACCCATTAAACGATGTATTCAGTCTGCCAAACGGCCTTTATGGGTTAGCCACAGTAGACGGATTGCCGGGTATTTCGCGAGCCGGCGGGTATCAAGTGCTGGATGCCTCAACCCACAATGTTCGTGGCGATTCACTCAACGGGTTCATGTTTGGCTCCGGACCTTCCCGACGCTTCATCGGCAATATGTTGCCCAGTGGTCCTGCCGCACAGCAAGCCATTGCCGGTGGCCAAAGTGGCGTGTTGGGGGATCCCGCTTACGCCAACCAGTTGTACCCTTGGCTCGGCAACGCCTATCTCCCCTTGCAGCTTGATCTATCGGAAGCCAAAGCTCAGGCTGTGTCTGAGATCTTTTTTGAACCTGCTCCCTAACGGGACAGGTGGCCGCCCAAGCTCGACCACGGCGCTGGCAGACCGCCTGCCGCGCCCTGCGCAAGGCAGACCCGCGTCTCGCTTCCGCCATGGACCGGGTAGGGCCTTGCCGACTTGAGCGATCAGAGCATGCCAGCACCTTTGAGGCGTTGGCTCGCTCTATTACCTACCAACAGCTTTCGGGCAAAGCCGCTGGCACGATATACGGCCGCTTTGTGGCCAAATATGGTGACGGTGAGGTGCCGGACGCCGAGCGGGTGGCTAGAGCGCAAATTCGTGGTTTACGCAGCGTCGGCTTGTCTCGTAGTAAAGGCGATTACATCCGGGGATTAGCCCGCAGTCAGTGTGATGGCCGACTACCCGATCGGACGCAATTGGCGAAACTTGACGATGCAGCGGCTATTGACCGACTAACGGAAGAAAAAGGGGTGGGAGTCTGGACGGTGCAGATGCTGCTGATGTTCTGGCTGGAACGCCCGGATGTATTGGCGCCCAATGATTTGGGTCTACAGAAAGGGATTCAGATTGTGGATGGCCTGCGGGATCTGCCCACGCCCGCCCAGGTGGTGGAACGCGGCGAAGTTTGGCAGCCCTGGCGCAGCGTGGCCAGCTGGTATCTATGGCGTATTACTGAGCTTTGAACGCTCAATCAGATGGCGATTAATTGATGGATTTACTGGATCAGTTTGCTCTGTTTCAAACCCAATTGGTGAAAATTCACGCGGAACTGCACCAGACCATTGCTGTGGATGAACCGCTGAATGCCAATATTGAGATGAAACTGACCCCCGGCGCCCTGCCGGTTCAAAATGGCAATCAAACCGCCTATCAGCTGGGCGCCCGACTTTACTGCCGAGGCACCCGGCCGGATAAAGACGACTCAAGCAAAACCGTGGCCGCATTCACCGTTGAGTGTGTGCTGAATGCTGGATATCAGCAGCTACATGGTGAGCCGGTGGATTTTGAAACCTTCAGTAAACATCATGTGTCCCTGACCCGTCAGCTGTATCCATTGATTCGCCAGCAGTTGCTGCCGCTGTTTAGCCAGCTAGGCATTGCCAATGTGCGTTTACCCCAAGAAATCATTCAATCTGCGGTGGATTCGGCGCCGCGCCAGGTGCATTAATTTTGCTCAAATTTCGCCACGCCTTACACGAAGACTTGTCCCTGCTGGTGGGACTGTTGGCCGACGATGCGGTTGCCTCATCACGAGAAACGACCCAACTACTAGAGGCCCATGAAAAAGCCTTTGCGGCCATCACGGATGATCCTAACCACGAACTGCTGGTGGCAGAATCAGAGGGCCAGCTAATGGGCTTTTGTCAGCTAAGCTACCTGCCGGGTTTAACCTACGCTGGGGGTTGGCGGGCGCAAATCGAAGGGGTGCGAGTTGCCCCGGAAGCTCGCGGGCAGGGTATCGGTGCCCAGTTGATTGGCGAGGCCATTGCGCGGGCTCGCACACGCTCATGTGTGTTGGTTCAACTCACCACCGATCAACGGCGCACCGATGCTTTGGCATTTTATTTGAAGCTCGGGTTTGTCGATAGCCATCAAGGCATGAAACTGCGACTTGACCAGTGAGGCCGGCCTGCGCCCCGGATTAGCCGCCGCGGAAACACCAATGCCATGGTTCAAAGGCTAACCGGTGGGGATTGTCCGGTGGGTAAGACATCACAAAATCCCAGCGCTGCGCCTGTTCACTGAGCCAAGTAAACGCCGGCGTATCCGCGAAGCACGCCTCCAGCGGGGCACTGCCTGGGGTGCAAAGATCCAACGCTGCGCCGCTGTGATGCTCACTGTACCCAGGCGCGGCGCTCACCGATAAGATGCTGTCCATGGGGATGCCAGCCGCAATTTTTGCGCTGACCAGTTTGCCTTGGTAAGCAATGCTTCGAAAACCCGATACGGGCTCCAGCGTGATGCCCTGATTGGCCGCCGCCTGTTTCATATCAGCCCAGGCTTGGCTGGCTTTGGGTGTGAGATAAATGGCGCGACCCTGGGTATCGGTACCCAGGCATTGCAGCCGCGCAGGTTCAGCCACCAAGGGTAGCTTTCGGGATTGAGAATAGTCGGCAGGGATTTTTAGTCGCTGTGTCCAATGATCTGCCCGTCGGCGTTGGATGAGGCTGAAATCCAGATTTGCAGCGCGGGGCAAACCACCGATTTTTTCATCCCAGCCTAAGTGTTTAAGCCAGGCCTTCGCATCATCGGTGAGCCTGGCTGTATCCACCGTTATTGGCTCCGGAAACGCACGCCTAATCTGGCTGGCAAATCCTTGGCGCCGGCATGGCGGGTTGATCAGTACCTGTTCTAGCTGGCCCGACGAATGAACCTTGGCATGTCCCACAAGGTGCCAGTTGGCCTTGTTCAGCGCTAGCCAATGGTCATCCTTAGGGATCAGAACAAGATCTGAGGTACAAAGACCTACGGTTCCAGCGGGTGGTGTGACCGTTTCAGCCTGCATGACTTATCGGCTTGGCTGGGCAGTGAACGACGTCATTTACCGGTTCTCAGCGGGGTGCACTTGCACCTTAGATACCTTCAGGTTGCCCAAGGTGTTAATGCCGTCATAAAAGCCTGCGGGATCGCCGTCGCCGTAGGCCAGGGCCACGTGGCCTGCATCAAATTTCCCCAGTGCTGCATCAAAACTGACCCAGCGACCATCCAGCCATGCTTGAGTCCATGCGTGGGGTACAAAGACGTTCTCTGAACCTAACCAGTCTTCCACGTATGCAAGGCCGGTGGCGACTCGAGTAGGAATGCCGGCGGCCCGACCCATAGCGGCCAGCAACAGGGCGTGCTCGGTACAGTCGCCGCTGCGGTTGCGGGCGACCTCCAGTGCGGAGGCGTAACCGACGGAGAGGTTTTTATCGAATACATAATCACTGACAAAGCTCTCCATGCGCTGCATGGTGGTGAGTGGGTCGGTGGCGTCTTGTTGGGCCTGTCGAACCAGATCATGGATTTCTGGTGCGTCGATTTGCAGCCAGCGAGTGGCGCTTTTAAAGCCTTCTTTGTCCTCAGGTGCCGGGGATGCCATGGGTTGAGCGGGGAGGGTCGGTGGCGTGACGGTGACGATATATTGCTCACCGTCTCTCCGTAGGGTTTGTTCCTCCGACTCAGCGAAAAACAATGCCTGCTCGCCATTCACTGCTTCAAATTGGTAGGTGATGGGGCGGGTTCGATCCTTCCACGACAGGCGCTGGGGTATGGTGACCAAGGCCTGCACAAAAATATCTGCAGGTTCCACATCGCCGGTGGCACAGGACTCCGGACAGGAGATGGCTTCAAAGGTTAAGCCCATCATCGACATCTTGGCCTTTTTGATGTCGTAATTCTCGTTCACCCAGCCGGTCATGACCGTGGGCACCGAACCCAGAGTAATGGTTTCCACCACTCGAATCAGATCCTGCTCGGTGCCCAGCAGATCGACCCGCTCTTGGGTTTCAATCCGCGTGTTGGCCTGGACGAACTGCAGGGAGGAGGGGATAAACAGGGTTTGGCTATATTCAGTGCCCGGTTCGAACCCCGCTATCAGCCCAGTGAGGCGAGCTTTTTCGGCCATCACAGCATCGGCTGGCCAGTCAAACTCTTGGTCTTGAACGCTACCGGCACTAATGGTGGTGACATAGGCTCGGCCATCGCGAATCTCGCCGGTGATGCGCATTTCGGCGCCGGAAATTTTTTGGCTGGCGAAGAAACCTAGGGGCTCACCGGTTAGGGATTCCACATAGCCTTCTTCACTTTGCACCTCTATGGTCACCCCACCGCGGTTGATACGCAGCAGAAATTCCTCGCTGGTTTCCACTTTTTGCCCGGTGATCCGGCGCAGGTTCTTTACATGACCGGCCCGCTGGCCGTCCAGAAACACCGCCATCCACTCAATCTCTTCTTGCAAGGGGCTGGCGCCGGTACCCACCTCCGACAGCTGGGCGGTGGCCAACGGCCCCCACAGGCCAAGCAACAATAGACAGGGCAGGTAAACCGCACGACGCAAAGCTAAGGTCATAGGAGTCATCATGTAGAAATCAGCCGTAATTATACCGCTGGTGGTGGATTCAATCCGGTGGTGGGCCCCACAGAGCCAAATCCACGTCGTTTTCCCAGGAATAATGGACTTTGGGCACTCGATTGCGAAGCAGCACAATACCCTCATCCAGCAAGAGTTTGCGTTGGCGCTCAAAGTCGCTGCTGCCTGGGTCAAAGGCTAGCGAGCGGTCAGCCCGAGTGACCCGATACCAAGGTAGCTGGTGGCCTTCAGGCAGCTCTTTAAGGGCCCGCCCAACCAGGCGCGCCCGACCGGTAAGGCCTGCTAGCCTGGCAACGTCTTGATAAGCGCAGGTTTTGCCATAGGGGATGGCCATCACCGCGCCATAAATGGCTTCCCGATAGTCAGGGTTCATGAGGCGTTCGACCTTGCCAACGGTTGGCTATCAGTGAGAAAGGCCACCATGGACTCACATAGGGATACCGGCAGGATGTGGCCCATCCCTTCGATCAACTGCAGTTGAGCGCCGGGAATTAAGCGGGCGAGGGTTTTTCCAGCGCGAGGGGCAATTAGCGGGTCGTCCATACCATGCACGATGAATGTAGGAACATTGAGATTCTTTAGGCGAGCGCTGCGATTTGGCGCAGCAACAATGGCCGCCAATTGTCGATTGCGCCCGTGGGGCGCGGTGCTGTGCTGACA
>CAZLJY010000043.1:0-27340 GCA_964559945.1 uncultured Gammaproteobacteria bacterium
TCGTAGTAGCGCTGATTCAGTGTTCCGGCCATTTGGGACATCACCAAATCAGCCAGCCAAAGCCCCAGCACCAGCCCAAGCACCGTGCCTACCAAACCCAAAATGCCGGCTTCCAAGATGACCCATCGAACGACCTGCTGCCGGGTTAGCCCCAGCATGCGGCAGTAGGCGTAGGTTTGCTGTCGCTGCAAGACAAAAAAGCGCAGCGTGTTAAATACGATAAACGCGCCAACCATTAACGCGAGCAAACTTAAAGCCAACAGGTTGAGCTCCAATGCCCGGCTCATGCCGGTGGTGTCACCGGCCTGGGCCCCTTTAATAACTAAGCCGGGTGCAAGGCGACTTTTTATTAATGCCAGGCGCCCATCATCGGTATCGTCTAACCCAAGGTCGATCCGGCTCAAAGGCAGTGGGATTAGCCGAGCCGCGGCAGCGGATCGGTTAACGGCAGCTTGGTGCAGGGTCTCGGTTGCACGGCTTAAATCCATCACCAACAAACGTTCTGCGCCATTGATGAGGGAGGGGTCCAGTTCATCGGCCACCGACAGTTCAAGCGGGGGGTTGTTATCGCGAGCTTTCAGCAGCAGGCGAGAGCCGCGGGGCAGCGCGGCTAAGGTCAGCGGCTCGCCGCCGATCCAATCGGCCAGTTCAAACCCCTCGCGACCCAGATAACCACCGGTAAAATTTCGCAGTTGGGTTTCGCGCAGTAAATCCACCCCCAGCACGGTGAACCGACGCCCGTCCGCATCCCTCACGCCAAAGGTTAAGACCGGCGCCATCGCAACGTCGGCAAACTGTCGACGCAGTTCAACAAAAGTATCGCCTGGAATAAATCCACCACTGGCCACAATGTGGTGGCTGGCAGAGCCGGACAAGGTGCCGGAGAATCGTTTGAAGCTCTCACTAATAGTGGCCCGGGCAGCGCCCACAGACACCACCGCCGCAACCCCTAGTGCCAACCCCAGTAAAGCCAGGGCCAACTGGGCTGGGTGGGCAGCGAAGTAGCGGCGCGAAGCCCGTAGCTGAAGACGAAACAGATTCACCGGTAATAGGCGACAGGCAAAAGCCTGTTAGTTGGCAATGGGCGCCAGCGCGCCGTGGGTAATCGACAAGGTGTTATCCATCTGCGCGGACAGCTCTGAGCTGTGGGTAATGAGCATTAACGCGGCACCACGCTGACGGCATTCACTGACCAGAAGTTCAATCACCCGATGGGCGTTTTCTAAGTCCAGGTTTCCCGTTGGCTCATCGGCCAGCACCAACGCAGGGCGATGAATCAGGGCCCGGGCCACCGCCACGCGCTGCTGCTCACCACCGGACAAATCCGTGGGCAAGCGGTCCGCCAGCTTGGTAAGACCCAGCGTGTTCAGAAGCTCGTCCAGGTATTGGGCATCCTCGGTGCGCGCCCGTTGGCGCTGCGGCCCACCCAGCGCCAAAGGAAATTGCAGGTTCTCTTTCACCGTTAAGGTGGGTAAAAGATTAAACGCCTGAAACACAATGCCCAGATGGGAGCGCCGGAATATTGCACGCTCATTTTCGCTCAGCTCAGCCAGGTCTTTTCCCGCAACCACCACCCGGCCCTTGTCTGGCGATACCAACCCGGCCACCAAATTGAGCAAGGTCGATTTGCCCGACCCACTGCGCCCAACCAATGCCAGACTTTCGCCAGCACGAAGGGTCAGGTTAAGGTCTGCCAATACCGGCGCATTGTCCGGTGGGTAGGCTTTGCTAACGGCGGTCATCTCGATGACGATCGGATTGTCCGTGGCGTTAGTTTCCGGCGTCGCCAAACCTGCTAGCAGATCGCCAGCATCCTTCTGGGCTGACATTATCCGCTGGCGCCAAGGGCTTTGGCCCGATTGGCCCGCTCGGCTAATAAGTCTGGGGACTCCTGGGCATTGATCCAGCCTGGCCAGCCAGACACATGCTCGGTGATCAGTGCCTGCAGCGCCGCCGCGTGACTGGGGTCATCGTTAAGCGCCGGAATATAACTGAATGTCTTGCCACCGGATTGCAGAAACAGCTGCTGATTTTCCATCGCAATTTCTTCCAGTGTCTCCAGGCAATCAGCAGCAAACCCGGGGCAAATAACTTGCACCTGCGTGGTGCCTTCTTTCGCCAGTTCGCCTAAGCGCTTGTCCAAATAGGGCTGCAGCCAGGGCTCGCGACCGAAACGGGACTGAAACGCCAGTTCCCACTGATCGGGCGCTAAATCCAGCGCCTGGGCCAACAGGCGCGCGGTAGCCTGACACAGGCAGTGGTAAGGGTCACCGGTCTTGAAATAGCGCTGGGGAATGCCGTGGAAAGACATCATCAGCTTCTGTGGCACCCCATGTTCTGCCTGATGGCGGCGCACGCTGTCAGCCAGTGCATCGATGTACTGGGATTGATCGTGATAGGTGTTCACAAAGCGCAGTTCTGGGATCCAGCGCTGATCGGCCAAGGCGGTGGCGACGCCATCAAACACTGCCGCGGTGGTACTGGAGGAATACTGCGGAAACAACGGCACAACCAACAGCTGGCGGACGTTTTGACGGCGCATGGCGGCCAAGGCGTGATCGATGGATGGATTGCCGTAGGTCATTGCCAGCTCCACCACTGGACCAGAATTGGGCCCGGCATGGTTCGGCTGATCAGAATCACCCAGTAACCCGGCAACCCGCTCAGTCAATCGCTGACTGTGAACCAGCAAAGGCGATCCTTCCGGGTACCAAACACTGGCGTATTTATGCGCCACCGGGCGCGGTCGAATCCGCAAAATGACCCCATGCAACACCAACCGCCATATCCAGCGCGGCGCATCAACCACCCGGCGATCGGACAAAAACTGCGCCAGATAGCGCCTTACTGCCGATGGCGTGGGTGCATCCGGGGTGCCCAAATTCAGCAAAAGTACGCCGTTTCGGGCCGGTTTGGCGTGATCAAACTCGCGGCTTAAATCACGATCTTGTGCTCCGGTATTACTATTCACACTATATATGGTGTCCTAAATAGCCGTTTCACCGCCGGAGCGACCCGCAAGCCGAGGCTTGCCCGGTCCCTGGAGAAACTGCTAACGCTATGATCTGCCGGTAAAATCTGCTAAATTCCCGATGTGGTGCTGAGTGAAGACAGCATCCAGACGATACCTTAAAACAACTGGTGTGAAGTTAGAAGCAATGCTCCGTATAAGGCACATTGCCATTGTTGTTGCTGCCCTGCTGGCCTGTGCCACCCTGGCGTCAACGGCGGTTGCGCAGAGTTTTGGTTACGCGGTGAACTCCGATGACGAGTTCGACGCCGATCAGCTTTTGCGCATTAATTTGTTCAGCGGTAATACCGAATTTATCGGCCCATTGCCCACCAGTTTGGAAGATGTAGAAGGTTTAGCCTTCGGCCCTGATGGAACCCTGTACGCAGTAGACAACGCAACCAAAGCGGTTTTTGTGGTCAATCCAGAGACCGTCAGCGCTCAGCCGGTGGGCAATCGACGGCCCAATTTGGGCTTTTCTACCGCCTCCAACCTTGATTTTGGCATGACCTTCACCTGCGACAATCGACTCCTTCTGGTGGCAGAAGAAACCCAGTCCTTATACGAAATTGACGTGACTAGCGGGCAAGCGCGCGTGGTGGGCGAAAGCGGCGGCCTGCAACATCCGATGACCGCCATTGCGCATTACGCCAACCGCACCGTGGCCCTGGCCTCCGGTGGCAGCCTGCACGACATAGACACCGTTGCCGGTACCTCCACCCTGATTGGCCAGATCCAGGGCTTTGAAATCAGCGACGCCGGACTGGCGTTTGATGAAGATGGAACCCTGTGGGCCGTTTTGGACGGCACACGGCCAGATACCTTTGAATTTCTGCCGGGAAGGGTTCTGCGGATCAATCTGAACACCGTTCAAGCCCAGGAAACGGCGGAAACTCGGCCAGGCATCGAATCGTTAGCCGTCGCGCCGCCTAACGGCTGTACGGCGGGCACCCCTCAACCGGGTGAACCCATTCCAACCCTGTCCCAGTGGGCGCTGCTATTGATGGTTCTGCTAATGGGCGCCACACCTATCTGGCTAGGCCGGCTGCCGCGCACTGGTCGCAAGTCCTAGTCTCAGCGCCGCAAAGTTAACCCCCGCATGGACCAAGCCATGCATTTGTTCACATAAATTTAGCGCCAACCTGTCTTAAGGTACATTCCCAAGTCATTGACGATCATGCACAATGGTCGGCTGGAAAGTTGCCTTTGAGCAACGCATACGTAATGAGGTAAGTCATGTTAGGTGGAATCAGTATTTGGCAGCTGTTGATCGTTCTGGTCATTGTGATGATGCTGTTTGGCACCAAGAAGCTGCGCAATATGGGTAGCGACTTGGGCAGCGCTATCAAGGGATTTCGCAAAGGGATGACGGACGAGGAGCCGGAAAAACTCGAGGCCGATCCGCCAGAGCCTATGAACAGCGAAACCGTTAGCGAATCTAACGAAAAAGCTGGGTCGTCCTGACCCCGCTGTTTGATATACCGCTAAGCCATGTTTGATATCGGATTTTGGGAGCTGTCGGTGATCGGCGTTATCGGGTTGCTGGTGCTGGGCCCCGAACGCCTGCCCGGTGTCGCGCGAGTGGTGGGCGGCTATGTTCGCAAAGCTCGCTCAACCTGGGCTGGCGTGCGCTCCGAGATCGCCGCCGAACTTGCCGCTGATGAGTTTAAAGAAGCCATGCAGAAACCCGCTGAAGAATTCAAAGCGGCTATGGCTGAACCCATGAAGGAAATGGAGTCGCTGAAGAAAAGCACCAGCGAGACCTTGGATTTTGACGACAAACCCAACGCCTCTGAAAACACCGACCAAGGGTCTGATAGTGAGCCTTCTAGCGCCGCGGTCGATGATACAAGCACTGGCACCGACCCTAAGCCCACTGCGAAGTCATGAGTGAGCCAGACAAAGATTCAGGCTCGGAGCAGGGCGTACCGGGCGACAGCGAACAGAGCTTTCTTTCCCATCTGGTAGAACTGCGCCAACGAGTAATGTGGGCGGTGCTGGCTGTGGTGGCCATCACCTTATGCCTGCTCCCATTTTCCCGGGACATCTACAATTTTCTTGCCGCGCCCCTGCTCAATGAGTTGCCCGAAGGGGTGACCATGGTTGCGGTGGAGGTGGCCTCACCGTTCCTGACGCCGTTTAAGATGACCTTGCTCACTGGCGTTTTTCTCGCCATGCCGGTCATCATTTTTCAGCTTTGGTCATTTGTAGCGCCGGGCCTTTACGGCCACGAAAAACGCATCGCAGTGCCGATACTATTCTCCAGCTGCGCCCTGTTTTATCTGGGCTGCGCGTTTGCCTACTTTGTGGTCTTCCCGCTGATCTTTGCCTTCTTCAATGCGGTGACTCCGGAAGGGGTGACCTTCATGCCGGACATTGCTCACTACCTCAACTTCTTGCTGCTAATCTTTTTTGCCTTCGGTCTCGCTTTTGAGGTGCCTATCGTTGTGTTTATCCTGCTGGCCCTGGGCGTCACGACACCGGAAGCACTGCACGAAAAACGCCCTTACGTCATTGTGGGCGCGTTTGTGGTTGGCATGTTACTGACCCCGCCAGACATCATTTCCCAGACCTTGCTGGCGCTACCGATGTGGGTGCTTTACGAGCTCGGCATTATCTTTTCTAAGATGTTGCTTAAGGGGCGCACCCTGATCGAAGACGAGGTTGAAGGCGAAGCCTGATTGTTTAGGGCCGCCGGGGTTGTTAGCCTTGGTTGGCCGAAGGGGTAGTGGATTGGGCAACCTCTGTAGTGCCAACACCGTCGATACTGGGCGGAATCACCCGCAAACATTCAGCCACCGTAGTGAGTCCAGCGGCAACTTTTCGCGCCGCCGATACTCGCAGTGGGCGCATGCCGCGACGGTGGGCCAGGCGGGTTAACGCCAACTGATTCACATCAGGCAAAATCACCTGGGAGATGGCATCGTCGATGTTCAACATCTCGTAGATGGCCGTTCGACCCCGATAGCCGGTGTTGCGGCATTCGTTACAACCTACCGGTTCATTGATGGAGTCGGGCTGGGTCATTTTCCATTGGCCGGTGAGGCTGCGCCAAGTGGTCTCGCTTAAGGGGCCACTCTGGCGGCAATGGGCACAAAGGGTCCGAACCAGGCGCTGGGCGACCACGCCGCAAAGGGTGCCTCGCAGCAGGTAGTGGGGCACACCTAGATCCAGCAGCCGGATGATGGCAGTGGGTGCATCATTGGTGTGCAGGGTTGATAACACCAGGTGACCGGTGAGGGACGCCTGGATGGCCATCTGGGCGGTTTTCAGATCACGGATCTCACCCACCATAATGATGTCCGGGTCTTGCCTTAACAGGGTCCGCACACCGGCGGCAAAATCTACCCCAATCGATGACTGCACCTGCATTTGGTTAAATTCCGGCGATACCATTTCAATCGGATCTTCCACCGTACAGACGTTGATGTCCGGGCGTGCCAGGTGCCTTAAGGTTGAGTAGAGGGTGGTGGTCTTGCCTGAGCCGGTAGGGCCGGTGACCAGCACAATGCCATGGGGCCGCTCCACCATCTGACGCCATACTGTGGTTTCGTGGTCGGTAAAGCCCAATTGATCAAAGTTTCGTGTGGCCACGTCCGGATCGAAAATCCGCATCACACACTTTTCGCCAAAAGCGGTGGGCATGGTGGACAGGCGTAATTCAATTTCCTGACCCGAGGGGCTGCGAGTTTTAATGCGTCCATCCTGGGGTCGGCGTTTTTCCGCCAAGTCCATCCGACCAAGAATTTTTATGCGAGAGGTCACCGCCGACATCACAGGCGTTGGCAGCTGGTATACCTGGTGCAAATGCCCATCGATGCGAAAGCGCACGTTGCTGCGTTCCCGGCGGGGCTCCAAATGGATATCCGAGGCCCGTTGCTCAAAGGCGTACTGCAGCAACCAATCCACCACCACTACAACATGCTGATCATCCGCTGACAGCTGGCCGGCCTGACCCAGCTCCAATAGCTGTTCAAAGTTGAGAACCTTGTCCCCTTCGGAACGCAGGCGCGAGTCTTCCGCTCCCTGCACCGAGCGCGACACGCCATAGAACTCCACCAAAAAGCGGTTAATGTCCAACGGGCTGGCCACCACCACTTTGAGGTCCTTCTTAACGATTTGATTGAGGTCTTCCATCCAGGCCAGGTCAAAGGGCTCGGAGGTGGCAATCACCAATTCGTTTTCACCCACCTCCACCGGCAAGATTCGATAACGTTGAGCGTAGGTCTGGGACACAATTGAGGTCACGGCATCCACATCCACTTCCATCGGGTCGATGTGGTAGTGCTCCAGGCCAGACACACCGGCCAACCAATCGGTGAGAGTCTCAAGGGTTAGGGTGCGATCAGGATGCTCAGCATGAGCGAGTTTTTGGTTTGCCAACGCCACCAACGGGTGCAGGTGAACCCGGCCATCCCGCGATGCCTGGCCTTTTGTCAGGTTGGCATCGGTCTGCAACAAGGTGCCGTCAGCCACCAAGGCGCTGAGCACTTCTTCCAGGGACAATTTCTGGCCGCGAGTGAATCGACTCATGGGTCAACCCTTTTTTTGCCCGTTTTCATGGTTTAACAGCCGCCTTTTCACCGGTAACTGGAGTATAACGGTTATACTGCGCGGCGAATTTTTGATGGTTTTTGGACATGCCAACCGCTTCCACATTTCAATCGTTTATCAGCCAACTCAATCAGTTCTGGTCAGACCAGGGCTGCGTGCTGGTTCAGCCTCTGGATACTGAGGTGGGAGCCGGGACCTTTCATCCCGCCACGTTCCTGCGCTCGATCGGCCCTGAGCCGTGGTCTGCAGCCTATGTGCAGCCCTGCCGGCGCCCAACGGACGGGCGCTACGGCGAGAACCCTAACCGCTTGCAGCATTACTACCAGTATCAGGTGGTTATTAAACCTTCACCGCTGGACATCCAGGCCCTTTATCTTGAATCTCTGAAGGCCGTGGGCATTGACCCGCTAGTCCACGATATTCGGTTTGTGGAAGACAACTGGGAGTCGCCCACCTTGGGCGCCTGGGGTCTAGGCTGGGAGGTTTGGCTCAACGGCATGGAGGTCACCCAGTTCACCTATTTCCAACAAACCGGCGGGCTCGATTGCAAACCAGTGACCGGCGAGATTACCTACGGTCTGGAACGCCTGGCCATGTACCTGCAGGATATCGACAACGTCTACGACCTGGTCTGGACCCACAGCGGCGACCGGGTGGTGACCTACGGCGAGGTGTTTCATCAAAACGAGGTGGAGCAGTCCACCTACAATTTTGAGAAAGCCGATGTTGCCTCCTTGTTTGGCCAGTTTGATCAGTGCGAGAAGGTGTGCGGCGAACTACTGGAAGCCGGCTTGCCGTTACCCGCCTATGAGCAGGTGCTAAAAGCCTCCCACGGGTTCAACTTGCTTGATGCGCGTAACGCCATCTCAGTTACCGAGCGCCAGCGCTTCATTTTGCGGGTTAGAGACATGGCCAAAGGCGTGGCCCAGGCCTATTACCAAAGCCGAGAGGCATTGGGCTTTCCGGCTCTGGATACCTCCACTGACGCAGCCAAGGTGGCCAGCTAATGACCAAAACCACCGATACCTTGCTAGTGGAAATTGGCTGCGAAGAGCTACCGCCTAAAGCCCTTGGCAAACTCAGCAAAGCCTTTGCCAACGCCATGACCGAAGAGCTGCGCAGTGCAGGACTGCTAGACAAAAACGCTGCCGCTGCGGAGATTTTTAACAGCCCCCGCCGACTGGCCCTGCGTCAAGCTGAGGTCTTGAGTTGCCAACCCGATCGCACTGAAGACCGCCTCGGACCAGCCGTTGCCGCCGCCTTTGATGACGATGGAAACCCCAAACCCGCCGCCACCGGATTTGCTAAATCTTGCGGCGTGGAACTGGCCGAGCTGGAACGTCGGGAAACCGACAAAGGGGTAAGACTGGCGCTGCAGCGAACCGTTGCTGGCCAGCCATTAAGCGAACTGATCCAGCCTATGCTGGAACGCGCCTTGGGCAAACTGCCGATTCCCAAACCTATGCGCTGGGGCAGCACCGAACACAACTTCGTGAGACCCGTTCAGAGCATTGTGGCCCTTTACGGCAGCGACCCTCTGGCCGGCAGTCTATTTGATCATGCCTTTGGCAACACCACCTTTGGCCACCGTTTTCACCATCCTGAGCCGGTCACAATCAACCACCCGGATGAGTATCCCGCCACCTTGGAAGCGGCCCACGTAATTGTCGATCCCGCCAAACGACTGGCGGCGGTCCGCGCCCAAGTAAGCGCAGCCATTGCCGCCCCCGATCAGGTCCAGATGGACCCAGCGCTGCTTGATGAGGTGGCCAATCTGGTGGAATGGCCAGTGGCGATGGTGGGTAATTTCTCCACCGATTTTCTCGCAGTACCTGCAGAGGCGCTGGTATCTAGCATGCAGTCTCACCTGCGCTTTTTTCCGGTGCGTAACAGCGAAGGCGAACTGACCGCCCGCTTTGTGGGTGTGGCTAATATTGAGAGCCAGGACCCAGCCCAGGTGGTGAAGGGGTATGAACGGGTGATCACCCCGCGACTGGCCGATGCGCAGTTTTTCTGGGAAACCGATCTGAAAACCCCGCTGACCGAACACCAAAAAACCTTGGACACCATGGTGTATCAGAAGACCCTAGGCAGTCAGTGGGACAAAGTAACTCGGGTAAAGGCACTTGCTGAACACTTAAGCGGCGCCCTAGGCCAGGACGCCGGTTGGGTAACGGCGGCCGCAGAACTGGCAAAGACCGACCTACTCACCCAGATGGTCGGCGAATTCCCGGACCTACAAGGCACCATGGGGCGTTACTATGCCGCCGCCCAAGGCCACCCAACGGAAGTAAGCGAAGCCATTGAAAGCCATTATTTACCTCGCTTTGCCGGTGATGCACTGCCCCCACCCGGTACAGGCCAAGTGCTAGCACTGGCCGAACGACTCGACACCCTCTGCGGGATTTTTGCCGCCGGCCTCAAACCCAGCGGCAGCCGCGATCCCTTTGCGCTGCGACGCAACGCCCTTGGGCTCATCCGTTTGCTGATCGAAGGGGAATTGAATCTATCGCTGCCCCAGTTAATTGAGCAAGCCCTAACCGGTGTCATCCCGTGGGTGAGCGACGCGGCAGAATCAGCAACCGAGGTTGAGAGTTTCATCATGGATCGACTGCGGGCCTACTACGCCGATCAAGGCATCAAAGGTGATGTGTTTGAAGCCGTGTGGGCACGTCGGCCGGATAAACCGTTAGATTTCCATCATCGGGTCATGGCCCTGCAATCGTTCTCCAGCGACCCTTCCGCGGCAGCCTTGGCTGCGGCCAACAAGCGCATTGGCAATCTGCTGCGCAAAGCGGACAAAGCCAGCTTGCCGCCGGTGGACCCAAAGCGGTTTGAAGACTCAGCGGAAAACGCCCTGTTTGATGCCTTTCAGGCGGTGGCCGCGCGCGCTAAACAGGCGGCAAGCGATGGCCACTACAGTGAAGCACTCACCGCCCTTGCAACCCTTAGGCCCAGCGTTGATAGCTACTTTGATGCCGTCATGGTGATGGCGGATGAGCCAGCCATTCAGGACAACCGGCTAGCCTCACTGGCTCAAGTCAAAGGGGCATTTGATGAGGTGGCAGATATTTCCATGCTTCAACTCGCCTCATGAAGCTGGTGGTGCTGGGAAGGGATGGCGTGCTCAACAACGCTGCCCAAAAGGGTCCGCTTAGGGATAACACCTGGAAGCCTTTTCCCGGCGCCATTGCAGCTATTCAGCGCTTAAATCACGCCGGTTACCGGGTTGTTGTTGCTACCAACCAGCAAGCATTATCCAGCGGCGACCTGACAGTGGAAGCGCTGCACGATGTCCATGAGCGAATGCTGCGGGAGGTCCACGAGCAGGGCGGCATTATCGACGGGGTCTTTTTTTCCTCCAGCGGCAATGCCCAGGGTCGGGGAAAGCGCCAGCCCAAAGTAAACTTGCTACGGGAAATTGAAGGACGGTACTCGATTGCCTGCAACAAGATGACCGTGATTGGAGATTCCCGGGAAGACCTGGAAGCCAGCAAGTCCGTTGGCGCCCGCGCGATGCTGGTGAGAACCGGTGAAGGCGCCCATACCTTGAGTGAGCTCAACGATTTTGACGGCGTGACCACGTTCAGGGATTTGGCCGGAGCCGCAGAACAGCTTTGTCAGGAAGCGCAGGCGGCAGCGAGCCATGTATAAACTTCGCGCCTATCTATTTTTGTTGGTATTGGCCTGTTCACTGGTCGTGTTTGTGCCTTGTATGTTGCTGACCGTGGTACTGCCGGTGCGGTTTCGTTTTTATTTCACCCGGCTGTGGATCCGATTCATTCTGATGAGTCTGCGTCTGATTGGCGGCATCAAAGTGGAACTTCGCGGCACTGAGCACATCAGCGAAGATCCGGTGATTTATTTCATCAAACATCAGTCGACCCTGGAACCGGTGATTTTGCAGGGCTTGCTGCCGCCGTTTTCCTGGGTGATCAAAAAACAGATTTTGTACATTCCGTTCTTCGGCTGGGGCATGGCCATCTTGCGGCCCATCGCCATTGACCGTAAAGCCGGCAGCAGCGCTGTCACCCAGGTAATGGAGCAGGGGCTGGAACTACTGGCCAGCGAACAGTCCATCGGGGTGTTTCCCGAAGGCACCCGCAAAGCGCCCGGTGCCCCACCCAAATACAAAATCGGCGGCGGTGTGCTAGCCGAAGCGGCCAACGTTCCAGTGATCCCTGTTGCGGTAAACACCGGTCTGTTCTGGCCGCCGAAGAGCTTGCTGATCCGCAGACCCGGCACCGCGGTTTTGGAGTTTGGCCCACCCATAGACGTATCGGGACTCAACGCCCAAGAAATCACCGACCAAATGCAGGCATGGATTGAGCCCGCTACCGAGCGGTTGGTGGCTGAGGGTAGAGGCTAGCCCTTTTCCCTGGATTTATCGGTTCAACGGCCCAGTGGCGGCTTTGCGCGGTGTTGTCCTCCTATCGCAATACTCCTAAACCTCAAAAAAATCGTCGATTCGTGTGCGGTTTTTCAGCGCCCATCGTTAACCCCCTGTACGCCAAACTTTGTCAGGATTTTAGCGATGAAAAAACGCCGTTTAACCCTCACCATAGCCGCCGTGCTTGCCACCGGCGGCGCGACCGCTCAGGAAGCCATCGACCTTGATCGGATCACAAGCCTGGATGGCTTCGTAATCTTTGGCGAAAAGGGCGGCGCCAGACTTGGAATATCAGTCAGCGGCGCCGGAGACATCAATGGCGATGGCTTTGATGATGTGATTGTTGGCGCTCCGAACACGGACCCAGGCAATCCCGAGCGATTTAACGCAGGCAGTTCTTACGTGGTGTTCGGCAATGAGAGCGGATATCCACTCGGCTTGAACCTCGCAGACCTGAACGACAGCAACGGATTTGTGATCAATGGCATTGATGAGTTCGACTATTCAGGCCGATCGGTCAGCGCTGCCGGCGACGTCAATGGCGATGGCATTGATGATCTGATAATCGGTGCTAGGGGTGCAGACCCAGGGACCGCCAGTGAAGGCCAATCTTACGTGGTATTCGGCAAAGAGGGCGGTTTTCCAGTCGAGCTAAACCTCAACCTTCTTGGCGCCAGCGATGATGGGTTTGTCATGAACGGCGTAGGTATTGGCGACTACTCTGGAAGATCTGTCAGCAGCGCTGGTGATGTGAACGGCGATGGGATCGATGACGTGATCGTTGGCGCTCCTGGAGCAGACCCGGGATTTATCCCGCGGTCCAACGCCGGCGTCTCGTATGTGGTATTCGGCACCAGCAATGGATCTCCGGTCGAATTTGATTTGTCGACCTTAAACGGCAGCAATGGACTTTTCTTAATTGGCGATAATCCTGACGATCAATCAGGAATCTCTGTCAGAGGTGCCGGCGACATCAATGGGGACGGCTTTGATGATGTCATCGTTGGCGCCCCGGGTGCAGACCCAGGGGATCCTACGGCTAGTGTCGCGGGGAAGTCTTATGTGGTGTTCGGTTCTGATAACAATCCCGTGCCGTCCGTTTTTCTGTCGGATCTCAACGGCGACGATGGGTTTGTTTTCAATGGCAATAATCCATTTGATTATTCCGGTCAATCGGTTAGTGGAGCCGGCGACATCAATGGCGATGGCATTGATGATCTGATTATTGGCGTTAGGAACGCAGACCCAGGGATTGATAGAGAAGGCGAATCTTATGTGGTGTTCGGCACCACCAACGGATTTCCGCCCAGCTTGGATCGGTCGGACCTCAACGGAACCAACGGCTTTATTTTAACGGGAATTGACCCTGAGGATCGCTCCGGGTTCGCTGTCAGCAATGCCGGTGACGTTAATGGTGATGGCATTGAAGATCTCATCATCGGGGCCAATGGGGCCGACCCTGGGAATCCCCAGCGGGATCGGGCTGGCGAATCCTATGTGGTTTTCGGCAATACCAGTGGTTTCCCAGCAACCATGGATTTGGCAGACCTTAACGGCATTAACGGTTTTGTCGTCTCCGGCATCGATATCCAGGATCGATCAGGGGCGGCGGTCAGCGGCGCTGGCGACGTCAACGGCGACGGCATCGCTGATCTCATCATTGGTGCTTATGGTGCCGACTTGGAATCCGTCGAGGAAGGCGAAGCCTACGTCCTATTCGGCAACGCGGTCCCAAAGGCACTGGGCAGCCAGTCGATGCTTTTCGAAGAGTTAGAGGACAACAGCGACCCACTGGGCAGCCGTCTGGATTTTTCCGTCGCAGCCCAGTACATCGACAATAACCCCTTCGGCGGCATGGCGGTGGTGGCGGACGCCAGCACCAGTGCTCAGGGGCAATGGGAATACTCTGACAATGGCCTAGATTGGACCGACGTACCGCAGACCTTAAACGACTCCAACGCCTTAGTGCTGAGCGCCGAAGCACTGCTGCGCTTTGTTCCGGATGCCAATTTCTCAGGCCGACCCGGCGCATTATCCGCCAGATTCTGGGATGGGCGCTGGCGCGAGCCCGGCGAGAATGTGGATATCACCAACGCTATCGGTGCGTTCGGCGGCTTTGCTAGAGACGAGGATTTGCTGCAAGTCACGCTCGACATCACTGCCGTCAATGATGCGCCCAGCTTTACCGCAACCAATCCACCCACAGTGAACGAAGACCCGGGCGGGGTCTCTGTCAACAATTGGTCCAGTTTCAATCCTGGGCCGGGTGAGGCAAGCCAGTTTGCTCTAACCTACCAGGTTGAAAACATCTCTAACCCAGGCCTGTTCTCTGTGTTGCCCACCGTCGGGACGTTGGGCAACTTGATTTACAACCCAGCCCAGGACGTTAGTGGAACCAGCACCTTTGCTGTTCGGGTGGTGGACAACGGCGGTATCGCCAATGGCGGCATTGATGTGTCCGATTTTCAGACCTTCACAGTAACCGTCAATCCGGTCAACGACCCGCCGGCCTTTCTTGCTGACGACCCCCCAGCGGTTACCATCGATAGCGGCGCACAAACCGTCCCGCAGTGGATCAGTGTTGATGCCGGGGCACCTGACGAACAAAATCAACAAGTGACATTGTCGGTAGGTGAGGTTTCTAACCCGTCGCTGTTTTCTGCGGCGCCCTCAATCGATGCAGCAGGTAACCTGACCTACACGCCGGCAGCCGGCGCCAGCGGAACATCCGGTTTCATCGTCTCGGCCAGAGACAATGGCGGTACCGCCAACGGCGGGCAGGACACATCAGCGCCCATGGAGTTTACTATTCGAGTGACTGCAGAGCAGCTGTTTAGCGATAGTTTTGAAGGCTCACCACAATAACTCTTTTGGTTAAGGAGCGGATCAATGCCCCAGTGGCGACTGGACGCGGTGTTATCTTTGCTTCGCAATACTCCCATACCTCAAAAAAATCGTCGATTTGTGTGCGGTTTTTCAGCGCCCATCGTTAACCTCCTGTACGCCAAACTTTGTCAGGATTTTAGCGATGAAAAAACGCCATCTAGCCCTCACCATAGCCGCCGTGCTTGCCACCGGTGGCGCGACCGCTCAGGAAGTCATCGACCTTGATCGGATCACAAGCTTGGACGGCTTCGTGATCTTTGGCGAACAGGGGGGCGCCAGATTTGGAATTTCAGTCAGCGGCGCCGGCGACATCAATGGCGATGGCTTTGATGATGTGATTGTTGGCGCTCCGTACGCAGATGCAGGCAGTTCTTACGTGGTGTTCGGCAATGAGAGCGGATATCCACTCGGTTTGAAGCTCGCAGACCTGAACGATAGCAGCGGATTTGTGATCAATGGCATTGATGAGTTCGACGAATCAGGCCGATCGGTCAGCGGTGCCGGCGACGTCAATGGCGATGGCATTGATGATCTGATAATCGGCGCTAGGGGTGCAGACCCAGGGACCGCCAGTGAGGGCCAATCTTACGTGGTGTTCGGCAAAGAGGGCGGTTTTCCAGTACGACTAGAACTGACCAGCCTGGTTGGCGGTAGCGATGATGGGTTTGTCATGAACGGCGTAGGTATTGGCGATAACTCTGGACGATCTGTCAGCAGCGCTGGTGATGTGAACGGCGATGGGATCGATGACGTGATAGTCGGGGCTTATAGAGCAGATCCTGGACTTCCCCCGCGAACCGACGCCGGCGAATCTTATGTGGTATTTGGTACCAGCAACGGATCTCCGGCCGATTTTGATTTGTCGGGCATAAACGGCAGCAATGGGTTCTTCTTAATTGGCGATCAAATTGGCGATTTTTCGGGAATCTCTGTCAGCGGTGCCGGCGATATCAATGGGGATGGCTTTGATGATGTCATCGTTGGCGCTAGTGGAGCGGATCCAGGAAATCCTCCGAATGGTGACGCTGGTAAATCCTATGTGGTGTTTGGTTTCGATAACAGTGCCGTGTCGACCAATTTTCTATCTGGACTCAACGGCGACAACGGGTTTGTTTTCAATGGCAATGCCGGGGGTGATTTTTCAGGCGGATCGGTCAGCGGTGCCGGCGACGTCAATGGCGATGGCTTTGATGATCTGATGATCGGCGCTAGGGGTGCAGACCCAGGGATCGATAGAGAAGGCGAATCTTACGTGGTGTTCGGCAACAACAGTGGATTTGCGCCCAGCCTCGATCGGGCGGACCTCAACGGAACCAACGGCTTTGTTCTATTAGGAGCTGATCCGACCGATCGTGCAGGAAATTCTGTCAGCAATGCTGGTGACGTTAACGGTGACGGCATTGACGATCTGATCATCGGGGCCAATGGGGCTGACCCTGGGAATCCCGAGCGACCCTTCGCCGGCGAATCCTATGTGGTTTTCGGCAATACCAACGGTTTCCCAGCCAGCGTTAATTTGGCAGACCTGAACGGCTCTGACGGTTTTGTGATCAATGGTATCGATGCATTTGATTCCTCAGGATTCGCTGTCAGCGGCGCTGGCGACGTCAACGGCGACGGCATCGCTGATCTCATCATTGGTGCTTATGGTGCCGACTTGGAATCCGTCGAGGAAGGCGAAGCCTACGTCCTATTCGGCAACGCGGTCCCAAAGGCACTGGGCAGCCAGTCGATGCTTTTCGAAGAGTTAGAGGACAACAGCGACCCACTGGGCAGCCGTCTGGATTTTTCCGTCGCAGCCCAGTACATCGACAATAACCCCTTCGGCGGCATGGCGGTGGTGGCGGACGCCAGCACCAGTGCTCAGGGGCAATGGGAATACTCTGACAATGGCCTAGATTGGACCGACGTACCGCAGACCTTAAACGACTCCAACGCCTTAGTGCTGAGCGCCGAAGCACTGCTGCGCTTTGTTCCGGATGCCAATTTCTCAGGCCGACCCGGCGCATTATCCGCCAGATTCTGGGATGGGCGCTGGCGCGAGCCCGGCGAGAATGTGGATATCACCAACGCTATCGGTGCGTTCGGCGGCTTTGCTAGAGACGAGGATTTGCTGCAAGTCACGCTCGACATCACTGCCGTCAATGATGCGCCCAGCTTTACCGCAACCAATCCACCCACAGTGAACGAAGACCCGGGCGGGGTCTCTGTCAACAATTGGTCCAGTTTCAATCCTGGGCCGGGTGAGGCAAGCCAGTTTGCTCTAACCTACCAGGTTGAAAACATCTCTAACCCAGGCCTGTTCTCTGTGTTGCCCACCGTCGGGACGTTGGGCAACTTGATTTACAACCCAGCCCAGGACGTTAGTGGAACCAGCACCTTTGCTGTTCGGGTGGTGGACAACGGCGGTATCGCCAATGGCGGCATTGATGTGTCCGATTTTCAGACCTTCACAGTAACCGTCAATCCGGTCAACGACCCGCCGGCCTTTCTTGCTGACGACCCCCCAGCGGTTACCATCGATAGCGGCGCACAAACCGTCCCGCAGTGGATCAGTGTTGATGCCGGGGCACCTGACGAACAAAATCAACAAGTGACATTGTCGGTAGGTGAGGTTTCTAACCCATCGCTGTTTTCGACCCCACCCACCATCGATGGGGCAGGTAACCTTTCTTATACACCGGCCGCCGGGCGCAGTGGCACTTCCACCTATACCGTTACCGCCACTGACAACGGTGGTACCGCTAACGGTGGGCAGGATAGGTCAGCGCCCGAAACATTTACTATTCGAGTGAATGCGGAGCTGCTGTTTAGCGATAGTTTTGAAGGTTGACGAAAAATTTTACGCAACACCAAAGCACCATTTGACGCTAACTCTCATCAGACCGGGGGCTTTTCAAACGCTCCCGGCGTCCGAAAAAGCCAGACCTAATTCACCGCTAGCATCACGTCCAGTTCATGCTGACCATCCGTTGAAGCCACGTGGATCAGTTGCACCGTAATCAATTGGTTCTGGACATGGCTGCTCCATGTGCGTTGGGCATTATCCACAGCTTGCCATCCGGCCAATTGATCCATAGCGGAGTCAATCAGCTTCAGCAGTTCATCCAGCGGTCGAGCTGAGCTTATGCGGATACGCCGTTGCCATTGATCCTCATCGCCGATTGAGAAAACGCTACTAACCTTGGTCTTTCTTGGCCAGTTGATATCCAGCGTTGGCAGGTATCGATCTGCCAGATTGGTGCGAACAAAACCCTGCTCGGGTTGCCAGTCGTATTCCAGATGCAGGGCGGTACTGCGGGCAATTTCCACACTCCTATACTGGGCCACCAAGTGCAACGCGGCATCGATCCCGGAAGACAGCCCAGCGGAGGTGATGATGTGATCGTTTTCGGCCCAGCGTACGCCCTGTACCACCTCAATCTTTGGATAGTCTTTGCTAAAGCCATCCAGTGAGCGATAAAAGGTGGTGGCCTTCTGGCCGTTCAATACACCGCTTTCAGCCAAAATGAACGAGCCGGTGCAGACCGACAAAATTTTCTGTTGGCGCTCAGAGTGCTGCCTGATGAAATCCAAGATGGTTTTGTTGTGGCTGGCGTCATCCACATCCCCGCCGGGAACCAACAGCACATCAAAGCTCGGTGCGTCTTTGATGGCGTAGTCGGGAGCGGTTGTCAGACCCATGGCGGTTTCCACCGTTTGGCCGCGCTCCGATACCGTAAATACACCAAAGCCGGCTTGACCGAACACCTCGTAGGGCCCGGCGAAATCAATAATTTGTACCCCGTCGAACATCAAGATAGCGACGGTGACCTCGGGCTTTGAGTGGGGTTTATGCATGGCCTTTACGCAGGCTCCCGTAGTGAGTAAGAAAACCAACATCATTAAGCGGATGGGCGCCAACGGTGGCTGGGTCATGGTCGCAGTCCTGCATTGCAAAAACCCAGTGTGCGTTTTTACGACGGTCGCAATCGGACCAAACAGCGTCACATTCGGACAGATTGGCGGCCATAGTAGTTAATCAGTTTGAACGAGCATCAAGGGCGCCAAAGCGTTGCCGGTACTCCACTGGGGTAATACCCAGGCGCCGTTTGAATGCTCGGCGCATGGCGTCCTCAGAAGAGAACCCGCAATCATGGGCCACCTGTTTCAAACTGCGCAGCGTATTTTCCAACCAAGGTTTAGCCGCTTCTAAGCGAAGACTTTCCAGATATTTCTGCGGCGGGCAATCAAAGGCGGCAGCGAAACGCCGCCGAAAATGTCGCTCACTCATATGCACCCGCTCAGCCAGACTGGCTAGCGTATGGGGCTGGTCTGGGTTTTGCTGTAACCAGGCCACCAGCTCAGAGAAACCGTCCGCGGCTTGCTGGTTAATCAATTGCTGACTGAATTGGGATTGACCCCCGGACCGCTTGGCCACCATAACGAGGCGTTTGGCCACGCTTAGCGACAGTGGCATACCGTGATCCTCCGCCATCATCGCCAGCGCCATATCCATGCCGGCCGTGATCCCCGCTGAGGTCCACACGTGTTCATCCCGGGCATAGATGGCATCAGGTTGCACATGGATCTTTTGAGATTTTCCCAGGGCCTGGGTATCGCGCCAATGAGTGGTGGCCCGGCGCTGATCAAGAATTCCGGCCTTGGCCAAAATGAGTGCGCCGGAGCAGACTGAACCGATGCGGCGAACCCGGGTGGATTGATCCTGTAACCAAACGAGAAAATCCTCATCCGCGCTAACCGGATCAATCGCATTGCCCATGCCACCACTGACCAATAACGTATCCGGCGACCTGGCAACGTCAGCGAAGCCTTGATCGGCCATCATGACAATGCCTGAGGCCATGGTCACCGGACCTGGTTTCGCTGCAATAAGGCTTAACTCATACAGCGGTTGATCATCAGGGTGGTTTTCTGCGTGCTCGATATTGGCGACATTAAATACTTCTAGCGGGCCGGTGATATCCAACGACTGGCCCCCCGGATAAATAAATACCGCAATGGATCGGGTGATGGAATTCATCAAACGCTTAGACAATTG
Organism: uncultured Gammaproteobacteria bacterium; assembly: GCA_964559945.1. Lineage (GTDB taxonomy): Bacteria > Pseudomonadota > Gammaproteobacteria > Xanthomonadales > SZUA-38 > JANQOZ01. Next base: position 19,882 of record CAZLJY010000043.1, read on the forward strand.
AATCTAGAAAACCCAGGTAGCAGCATACCACCGCACTCTGCACATGGAGCTAGGACCGACAAGATCGCAAGACCGAGTTAGGGGTGCGCCAGGCCAGCGTCGTCCTTAATTGGTGAACCATTTAAATCAATCCAAAATTTTCTGCATCGCCTTCGTGCTGATCGCCCAACTGGTGCTGGCGAGCGCGGCCAAGGCCCAAGCCTGGCTGGAGCTATTTGGCCAAGCCACGATCAATGGCGCCATTCGGTCTATCGCCCAGGATGACAACAAGCTCTACGTCAGTGGCAAGCTATTGAGTGTGGCAGACCAACGAGCCCGGGGGCTAGCAACATTTGATCTAGACAGTGGAACTTGGTCGCCGGTAAACCTGGATCTTGGTGATGGGTTTTCTTATATGGCCTTTTACGGTGAGGGCAACGAGAAAACCCTTTTTGGGGCCGGACTACCTGATCACACGCTCGTTAAGATTCACGATAAGCAGTTGATGGAAACGACCATCGATGGGTCTGTAACCGGGCTTCGGTCTGTGCAATTGCTCGGATTACCATTGCTGGTTGCCAGTGGTTCGTTTCGTAGCGACGACCAGGTCTTTGGGCTTGCTGTTTGGAATGGCCGACAGTGGCGGTATTTTGCTGAACTGACACCGTATACCCGCCAGTTAGCCGTCGTGGAGCGCGGTGGTGAGAAAATCATTTACGCGCTAGGTGCTGACAACAATGTGGTCGTCGAGTTTGATGGCCTTGAGCTGGTATACCGGGAGGTGCCCGTCCTGCCAGACGTGGCCGCGTTATCACCCTTTGCTGACACATTGGCAGCATGTGATCGAAGTGGTGAGCTACTAACGGTCTTTGATGGTTTTACCTGGTCGTTAAGGTTCAATTTAGATCCAAACTCTTTTGGCTGCAGAAATCTAACATCGCGACAATTCCATGGTCGTGATCAGCTCCTGGTTGGCGATTCCCAAGGAGCTTGGCGGGTTTTTGATGTCGGCGTGGGAAACTCGATGGCGCTAGATCTGCCCGCTGGCAGCGACGGTTTCACCCGATCAATCCCTGCTGCTGGGCAGACCGCATTGGTGACCTTGTCGGCGCGGAAGTACTCTCGGCAGTTAGCCATCTGGGAATCCAATCGTTGGCTGCAACCCGAACAGTATTTTCAGTCCCAAAGACTCAAGGCTCAGGTGCAATCAACCTATACGCTAAAGGGCAAAACCTATGTGTATGGCCAGTTCGCCATTGCCCCGGAGTCCGTGCAATCTGCTGTCGGGATTTTTTCTAACGAAGGGATCAAGCAGTTAGCCAGGGTACCGGATCAATCCAGCCGAGCCGTCATGGATGAATCTGGGGTCGTGTACGCGTGGACACCCGAAGGTCTGTCCATCAACCGAGGTCAAGACTCGGTCATGATTGAGGTTGCCGATGTTTACGGCGGTGCTGAGTTGGCGCTCACCGAGTCGGGGGAATTGTTCGTCGGGATCTGCAATCAACAGCTTTTCCGTCTTCAGGGTGACAGGCTGACAATCGCCAGCGAGCTGCCGGACAACCTAACCGTACTGTGCAACTTTCCGGTAATTGCTATTCCCGAAACATCGGTTGCTAAGGGGGTCTATTTCATGGCCGCCCAACCACCATTTAATTTTGACTTCGGGCGGGGTGTTTCAGTCTGGCGATTTGATGGGACCGAACTGATCGATGTCTCACCCCCCGCCTTAACTGGATTTATGGCCAATCCACGGTATCTGCCCCAGGTCTCATCGATCACCATCAACGACAGTGTTTTCCCGGCGCTGAGCTTTGATAAAACGGTGACCTATTTTGATGGTCGACAATGGATTACCCTGCCTGCGGTTCCTGAAGATTTGCTGCCTATCGTTGGGCTCAGTGGGCCTGTTGTGACAGCGAAGGTCGGTAGCGAACCCTGCTTTTTCGCCGCAGCGCGCACGCAACTGATACAGTTTTGCAACGACCAATGGTCGACATCTGACACCCTGTCGTTGTCATTTTTGAATACGATCGATTTGATCCTCCAACCTGGCATCCAGACAATGATCGCCAGCGAGTTTCAAGGACGACCCGTGTTGTTGGTTGGAGGTAGCTTCGATGCCGCAGGACGCTCGACGCAATCGGCAACCGCCGTGCTTGACCTGGATGTCATCCTCAACGACAGCTTTGAGTTTTAGTACCCGCCTTTGCCGCAAGCAGGCGTTGCGACAAATACGCTAGGTTGATCGAGAAAACCTGGCCGCTTAGCCTTGCTCAGCGGCGGGCTTGGGCTTGCGACGACGACGACGGCGTTTGCGTGGTGCCGGGTTACCCTCGGTGGCGGGGGCCTTATTGCCGTCTGCATCTGCGGCACGGGTATTTTGGGTGTTGCCGGAGGGCTCGTTGGAGCTGTTGCCAGACGAGTGGCCAGACGCGTTACCAGAGTTATTACCTGAGTTGTTACCTGAACTTTGGCTGGACGATCGTCCGCCGCCGCTGCGGTGTCTACCACCACCGCCACTGCGAGACCGACCACCGGAGCGGCCACCGCCAGGTCTGCCGCCGCGACCGCCACGGTCATCCCGAGGTTTGCGGGGGCGTGCCACCGGTGGGTCGAGCTTAACGAGTAACTCTGGGTCGACACTTTTTACCGGCACCGCCGCTTCGATATAGGTTTCGATTTCTGGCAGCGAAAAGGCATAGTCTTCACAGGCGAAACTAATCGCATCGCCGGTGGCGCCTAAGCGTGCGGTGCGGCCGATACGATGCACGTAGTCTTCGCTGTCATGGGGCAGGTCGAAGTTAAAGACGTGGCTGACATCAGGTATGTGTAAGCCCCGTGCAGCCACATCTGTGGCCACCAAAATGCCGATCTCACCGTCGTGAAACTTACCCAGCAAGGTCTGGCGTTTATTTTGGCGCACATCGCCTGATAACACTTCTGAGACAAAGCCGTTGCCTTTCAGAAAGGCGTTGACCTTTTCTGTGGCCCGTTTGGTATTGCAAAACACCATGGTTCGAGTTGGCTCAATTTTGCGCAACAGTCCAACCAGCAAAGGTATTTTTTCGCTATTGGCGGGAAAGTACACACACTGGGTAACTCGGTCGGCGGTTATCTGCTCAACCTCAATTTCAACCCGTTCCGGGCTATTCATGTGCTCGTAGGCAAGCTCAGTCACACGAAACGACAAGGTGGCGGAAAACAGCATATTGAGACGTTTGTCCGGATCGGGCATGCGCCGCAGCAAAAAGCGAATGTCTTTGATGAAGCCTAGATCAAACATCCGATCGGCTTCGTCCATCACCAGCACTTCAATGTGCTGCAGGTTAAACACCTTTTGCTTGAAGTAATCGATGATACGCCCTGGCGTGCCAATCAATATGTCGACGCCATTGGCTAAGGTGGTGCGCTGCTTCTCATAATCGATGCCGCCGTAGGCCAGCGCCAATTTAAGGCCCGTATGGGCGCCAATCACCTCAGCGTCTTTGTGAATCTGGATGGCCAGCTCGCGAGTCGGCGCAAGAATAATGGCCCTGGGGTTATTGTCTCGACGTATCGCGTCGGGGGGCTCCTGGCTTAGCAGGCGTTGAAACGCCGCCACCAAGAAGGCGCCGGTCTTGCCGGTTCCCGTTTGACCCTGGCCGGCAACGTCTTTGCCTTCCAGCGCCAGCGGTAGGGTGCCGGCCTGGATTGGGGTGCACATCTCAAAGCCAGCGTCGGCAAGGCCGGCGCTAATTTCAGGTGCAAGGGTAAAGGAGTCGAATCGTACGTCGGAAAAAGTGGGTTTAGACATGTATAAGAGGAATACCGCGTTGGTGGCTTGATTTGCTTTTCCGCTTCAGCTCCAATGAGCGAAAGGGCAAAAACCACCTAGCCGAGATGGCGCAATGCGCCGAGAAGGCTCGGAGTTTAGCGGATATGGTTGAATCCGCAAGCAAAAACCCCAACCTCTATACAGCGGCGAGAGCGCCGCGGCTTAATTAGGAGACTCACGTGAGCGAACGAATTATCCACACCAGCGACGATAACTTTGAAGCCGAGGTGCTGAAAGCCGAAGGCCCGGTGCTGGTCGACTTCTGGGCCGAGTGGTGTGGCCCGTGCAAAATGATTGCACCGGTGCTGGACCAGGTAGCTGAGCAGTACGGTGAAAAACTCACCATTGCCAAGGTTGACGTGGACGGCAATAAACAAACCGCCATGAAGTATTCGGTGCGCAGCATTCCTACCCTTATGCTGTTTAAGGATGGGGAACTGTTGGACACCAAAATGGGCGCGATGAGCAAAGGTCAACTGACTGAGTTTATCGACGGCGCAATCGCCTAACCCAGGATGCTTTTTGCATATCCCGGCACGCTAAAGGCCGGGATATGCCCTTGTTGTGTGATCCCAAGCGCCATGCTCTGGCGTTGAAACCCTATCAAAACTGACTTTTCTACAGTCTTTACCCTCGCCGGGGTTCATGCTACTTTATCGCCTGTCGTGAGCGGCAACCCCCGTCGTTACTCGAAACCCAAGCCATTTACTTAGCATCTTCGGGCCAGTCCCGACGAATCAATTATCTCAATATTGCCCCATGTCGGGCCTCTGAAAATACTCAAGAACCCATTGGTTCTGAAAAAGGCTTATCGCCCTATGAATCTCACTGAACTGAAAACCAAATCTGCCACCGAACTGGTTGGCATTGCCAAAGAAATGGGCACGGAGAATCTCACCCGAGCCCGCAAGCAGGATTTAATTTTCTCAATCCTCAAAGCCCACGCCAAAAGCGGCGAATCGATTTATGGCGATGGCGTACTGGAAATACTGCAGGACGGTTTTGGTTTTCTTAGATCTGCCGACTGCTCCTACCTGGCAGGTCCCGACGATATTTACGTTTCTCCCAGTCAGATTCGACGATTTGGCCTGCGCACCGGCGACAACGTGGCCGGGAAAATTCGCCCGCCGAAAGATGGCGAGCGCTACTTTGCGCTGTTAAAAGTTCAGGAAATTAACTTCGAGCCGCCGGAAAATGCCCGCGGCAAGGTCCTATTTGAGAACTTAACGCCCCTGTTTCCCCGTCGCCCGCTCACCCTTGAGCGCGGCAACGGCAGCACCGAAGACTTAACCGCTCGCATCATCGACATGGTGTCGCCCATTGGCCGCGGCCAACGAGGCTTAATCGTTTCGCCGCCGAAAGCGGGTAAAACCATGATGCTGCTGAATATCGCCCAAAGCATCGTGGCCAACGCACCCGACTCCAAACTCATCATCTTGCTGATCGATGAGCGGCCGGAAGAAGTGACCGAGATGGCGCGGGCAGTAGACGCTGAAGTCTTGTCTTCAACCTTTGACGAGCCCGCCTCACGCCACGTGCAGGTGGCTGAGATGGTTATCGAGCGGGCTAAACGCCTGGTAGAACACAAACAAGACGTGATCATCCTGCTGGACTCCATTACCCGCCTGGCCCGCGCCTACAACACCGTGGTGCCATCGTCGGGCAAAGTTCTGACCGGTGGTGTTGACGCCAACGCCCTGCAAAAGCCCAAACGGTTTTTTGGCGCCGCGCGAAACATTGAAGAGGGTGGCTCACTGACCATCTTGGCCACCGCGCTGGTGGACACCGGTTCGAAGATGGACGAGGTGATTTACGAAGAATTTAAAGGCACCGGCAACATGGAAGTCCATCTGGACCGACGCATTGCCGAAAAACGGATTTATCCTGCGATCAACATCAATCGCTCCGGCACGCGAAAAGAAGAGCTGTTGATCGAGGCGGATGTGCTGCAAAAGACCTGGATCTTACGCAAGCTTATCCACCCCATGGACGAACTGGCCGCCATCGAATTCATGTTGGACAAGCTAAAGGCCACCAAGACCAACAATCAGTTCTTCGATTCCATGAAGCGTTAAGAGAGTCGACTCAGAACGCGCAACAGCCAACCAAAAATCCCTGAGGCTGAACCCACGGCCTCTCTTCGGTATTTCTTTATCCCGCCACCGGCCTCGGCCCGGCGGAATAATTCGCTATCCCAGTTAGCCGATGGCGACTTTCGGTCTACCTTAACAAGGCGGGTGAAACCCGCGGCCTGCAAGCATGATCGTCAGATGCGATGGAAGCCCAGCCGCACCATCGCCATTGTCGTTATTGGGGCAAGCCCTTCGTCGCCGCTGTGAATTGAGATAAATCCGCGGGATTTCGGCTCGCCGCACAACCGCCCTTTACACTGCGTCAATTGACTTTGGGCAAAATCCCGAAGATTATTGACACTGTGTCAACACAACCGTCTCCCACCCGCCTCCGATTGTTAGAGGCCACCTTGAAGCTGCTGGCCATTACCCCTGGGCATCAGGTCACCATGGCCAGAATCGCGCGGGAGGTGGGTTTATCCCGGCAAGCCATTTACCTGCATTTTTCCTCTAGATCTCAGCTTTTGGATGCATCATTTGAACATTTAGATGAAACACTGAAATTAAATAGCCGCATGAAGGGTTTTCGCAAAGCCAAACATGCACGGCAACGCCTGTCGCGATTTATCACCTTTTGGGGCCACTATGTGCCGCAAATTTACGGCGTATCCAAGGCCTTGATGGTGGCTCAGGCTAACGACCCGGCAGCGGCCAAGGCTTGGGCAGTTCGTTTATCCGCCCTCAGAGATGGTTGCAGTTCAGTGATTGACGGACTTCATGCCGAAGGATTGCTGGCCAAAGGGTGGTCCAAAACCACCGGCACTGACGCACTGTGCGCCATGTTGTCGATCACCTCTTGGGAGATGGTCTGCCGACAGTGCGGCTGGAGTGAAGAGGACTACATCAAGCGGCTGAAGAAAATGGCCAAAAGCACGTTTGTTCGCAGCTAGCGGTCTGGGTCAGCTCGGCTACTAGCCTAGTTTATAAATTGGCCTTCACCTGGGCCTTCACCTGGGCCTTCACCTGGGCCATCAATAGGCACCAGGCTGAACTACTTGATACGCGCCAAAATCCCGTCCAGTTCATCCAGCGAGTTGTAGTTGACCACTAACTGGCCTTTGCCACTACTACTGTGTTTCAGCTGAACCTTAGCCGCCAGGCGATCACCCAGATCGGTTTCCAGCTGGGTGATATTGGGATCTTTTGCCGGGGTAGGGGCTTTGTTACTGGTATCGCCTTTGAGCCAACGCTTAACCAGCCCTTCGGTTTCGCGCACCGAAAGACCCTTCAGAGCAACCTGCCGCGCGGCCTGGGTTTGTTCAGCGCCAGAAAGACCCAACAAGGCGCGAGCGTGGCCCATTTCCAGGGCGCCGCTGTCGACCATCTTTTTCACCGCATCTTCCAGGTCCTGCAAGCGCAGCAAATTGGATACCGCAGCTCGGGATCGGCCCACCGCTCGAGCCGCCGCTTCGTGAGTCAGTTCAAACTCATCAATAAGACGTTTTAGCGCCGCTGACTCTTCCAGCGGATTTAGGTCTTCGCGCTGAATATTCTCGATAAGCGCCATTGCGATGGCCGACTCGTCCGGGAT
>CAZLJY010000044.1:0-26734 GCA_964559945.1 uncultured Gammaproteobacteria bacterium
GCTCCAAAATAGGTTAAGTCTGGGGTCGGGCGGGTCCGGGCGATGCCATTACCCAAGCCAAGCCACAGTCCGCCTGATGGCCCAAGGGTAAATCCGAGGACTTGATTGTCAGCAAGCCCACTATCGGTACTAACATGCTGAAGAGCCTGACCCTCGCCATCCATGATGACAAATCCATTGGTCAGGGTGGCAATACCGAATTTGTTAGGCCCGAGGCTTCGTCCCTGATAAACGCGGGTGCCCAGCAGCGGATGGCCTTCGGGCAGCACCCAAGGGGTCAGCTCGCCATTTTCCAGTTCAAAAAATTCGGCTTCATTGGTGCCGACGATCATTCGATCCGGCCGCTGCGGCAGCGGCGCTGAGAGCAGAAATGAAATGCGCAGGCCCGCCAGTTGCTCAGCACCGGGTGCCGGCACCCATTGATCCCCCTCAAGCACCACAAGACCTTTGTCACGGTCATTAACCAGCAGTTGGTCGTTGACCGAAAAGCTGCGAATCATGGCGGGGGAAATCTGCCATGAGCGCAGGGTCTCGTCCTTGTAGAAAAAGATTCGACTAGCGCTCTGAAAATACACCCCGCCGTGTAAGGCATGGGTCCACCAGACATCGGTAAAATCCTCTTCGCCCTCAGCAATTAAGCCATTGAGGGAAACGAACTGCATCTGTTGATCATCGCCCGGTGCTAGATAACCAATCTCGCCCTGGCCGCCCACGTAGATCCGGCCATCGTCCCCGCGGGCTATTGAGCGCACGCCAGTGCCCCGTTCAGTGTTAATCCCCCGCCATTGCTGGCCGTCGTACTCCAGCACGCCGGAGGTGTTGCCAAAGTACATGACCCCTCTTAGGTCGCTGGTCGCTGCCCAGTTTTGTGGGGGCCACCCATAGTCGCTGGGCGAAATATTGAGCACGTGCGTGACACCCACTTCCGCCAACTTTCTTGGGTTCGGCTCTGGCTCCAAGTCGGCGGCTTGTTGCGCCGTCGCCGGCGTGCTCAATGCCATAGCAATCAGCGACAAACCGAATAACGTTTGGGCAACCCGGTTAGGCTTGTACAACACGATTGCGCCCCCCCTTTTTGGCTTCATACACGGCGTCATCAGCCTTGGCGATTAGCTCTTTGCTGGTGCACTGGCCTAGCACCAAAGTAGCCACGCCAATGCTGATAGTGACTCGGCAAGTTTCCGAGAGTCCACTATGAGGGATATTCGCTGACTCGATAGCACTTTGCAGCCGATCCGCCTGGCTTCGGGCGTTTTCCCCACTGGCTCCCGGCATCACCAACACGAATTCCTCACCGCCGTAGCGCGCCAGTAGGTCATTGGTGCGCCGGCGCGCTTGGCTTAATGTTGTTGCGATTTCCCGCAGACAATGATCACCCGTCTGATGCCCGTAGTGGTCGTTGTAGGCTTTGAAATAGTCAACGTCGATCATGATGGCGCTGATTGGGTCATTGGCGTTAACGCCTGGGCTGGTCCAGCATTCTGCCAGGAACTGATCAAGCCGCCGTCGATTAGGCAGCCCAGTGAGACCATCAAGAAAGGCATGCTGCTGGAGTAAATCGCTGTAGCGTTTTAGCTCAATTTGCGTATGAATTCGAGCCCGCACAATGGCTTTATTAAATGGCTTGGTAATGTAATCCACAGCGCCCAGCTGCAGCCCCAAAACCTCATTTGCTTCATCGGATCGACCAGTGAGAAAAATCACGGGAATGTGGCGATACTCGGCGATGTCTTTCAACGTTCGACACAAATCAAGGCCACTCATTCCTGGCATCTCAACATCAAGGATGATGAGGTCAGGTGTAATGCGCTCAAGTAACGCTAACGCCTCGCGGCCAGAACTGGCCACGCTGACCTGGTAACGGTCCGACAGGATAGTGGCCAACAGACGCAGATTGCTTGGCATATCATCCACCACAAGGATGCGATGGGCCATGGCTGCACGATCAGTGGGTACGGACACCGTTTCTCCCCCCAGTCCCGGTTCAGTATTGGCGAGTATAAACGATGAGTGGGAATAGACTGATAAAGATTTAGTGTCACTCGCTGACCGCCTATAGAACCCCCAGCAAAGGTATAGGGGGTTTTATTCTCTCCACCACATAACCGCTATTTCGAATCAGCATCCTGCATCGCAGTCGATAATTCTGCGCGCCAAACTGCCAGTTGTTTTTCTACATTTTCGGCTCGCAGAATTTGGGGCTCGGAGGGCGTTAAATTGCGTTCCCCCTCCCATTGGGCGACCTTACGTTTTGCCAGCTCAAAGGCTTCAACAAATGAATCGGTGTTGGGGATTGCTTCGGACAGAAACGCTCGGCCGAAATCGGTCATGTCATTTTCGTCTGCGCAACCGAACGACTGGCGGTCAGCGCGCGCTGAGGTCATCACTAAGGTTTGACCATCATCTAAGTGGGGTATAAAGCCACCGGAAAAACAGGCGGAAACAACCACCACTTTGTTTTTGACTTCGATCTCACTGAGCATTTCACCCAGTTCACCCGCTGATAAATCAGGCAAACGCATGCCGTTTTGCGCCAGGGAAAACTCGTGGTCGCGCCCGCCATGGCTAGTCAAGTAGAGAAATAAAATATCTTGCTCTCGGTCCATGGTTTCAGCCACTGCACCCAACGCCTGACGCAGGCTTGATCGGGTGGCCATGGGCAATCGCTCTACAGAAGTGCGACTGTTAGCCAGCGTGACGATGCGGCCTTCAGCATTCCACTTGGCGGCGAAATAGTCGCTCGCGAGCTCCACTTCGCGGCGAAACACTTCCTGTCTGCCATCGCCTGCGACGTGCACAATATACAAGTCTGTTTGATCTGGCTGTTGCGGCGCCAGCATGTCTAGCGCTTGGCCCAGCAACTCCACCTGCAAGTAGAGACTTTTTTCGCTTAGCAATTCCGCTGGATCTCGCGCCGTCATTCGATGACCTGGAGTCAGGCTATCCACTAAGGCAAAAGCGTTTTCGGCCAGGCTGTCGATCCAGAGTTTTTGGGGTCCCTCATAGCGGCCATAAGAGAACTCGCCCGCTGTAACGGTGCCATCGGCTGCGGTTAATCGCCCAACTCCGTGATAGTCGAAAAAGCCATCAAATGCTCCTTCATAGCGGCCCCCATCAGTTCGCTCATGCACCCCCTTCATCAAATAGCCGGCGTCAAAGTTCCCTGAAAAACGGCCCGTCGCCGTGTCGATCACTCCGTCCCCGTCAAACCGCCAGTTGCTAAATCCACCCTCGTAACGGTCACCGCTGGATTCCAACCAAACACCGCGAATGATCTCGCGGTTTTCAAATTCGCCTATGTAGGTATCTCCGCTGGGGAATCGCATTTCACCTTGGCCATTCTCCACACCTTTACTAAATTGCCCTTCGTATTCGGTGCCATCGGAATAGCGGAAAAGGCCTTGGCCTGACGGACGGCCCAATGCGAACTCTCCAGTATAGAAATCGCCATTAACCAACCGAATGCTGCCCTGGCCGGAAGGGTAGCCATAGGCAAAGTTGCCCTCGTAGCGCGACTGGTCTGCGTTCTCCAATACGCCCTGGCCATGGAATTTGCCCTCGCGCATTTCACCCTCGTAGCGATCTCCGCCGGCCAGTTCCAATACGCCGTTGCCGTGCATAAGGCCAACTTGGAATTGGCCAACATAGCGATCGCCGTTGGTCCACACCAGGGTTCCTGACCCGTGGAGCAAACCGTCCTCCATCTCACCGTCGTAGCGTCCACCATCAGCAAGTTGCACGGTCGCGGCACTGGCCCAGCCACTAAACATCAAGGCAAACAAGATTGCCCTGTGAACCGCTCTAAATCTTTTCACGCCCAACACCTCGTTGTGTCCTACCACAAGAAACTAACAGAAAAGGGAGCCAGAGTCGGATGCCAGAGTTGGATACCTGAGTCGAGCGACAAATTAACGCCAGTCTCAACAGAGAACTTTGGCACTTTAACCTAACCCTATAGATTCTGCAGAAAATGCTCCAATGGATATACTAAACCGCAGATACAAGCTAGTTGTTGATGCATTTTTCGGTTTACGCGCTACCAGGTTAATTCCACTACACCACGAATATAGGCGCGGGAGGTATTAGGCAATGATGTTAATTCGCTTTAGACACTGGCTGCTAACAACGCTGATTGCGTTGACCTGCGGCAGCGCAAGCAGCCAAATACTCTATGATCAGACTGCGTCGTGCTTTTCCAGCCAGGGTAGCGCGCTAAGTTCGCGCCTTCGAAATTCCACCAACGTTGAAAGTGCTGACGACTTTGTTGTTCCGGCAGGAAAGATCTGGCGACCCAACCGCGTAGTCGTGCGAGGCAACCGCAATATTTTTGGCCAACCGGTACAGGTTCGTATCTATCCGGACAACGATAACATTTTCTGCATTCTGGGTTTTCCTTGCCCCGACTCCCTACCCGCTCAGCCGCCATTGTGCACCGCCACAGGCACTGCTAATCCTCCGTCGCCTCCGCAACCTGGCTTCAACGAAGTCATGGTGGATCTGGACCCCAACTTTTGCGCTTTGGAAGAGGGCCGATATTGGCTATCGGTGGTGGCAGTGGACAATTTGTGCGGGATTATTGCGCCCTGCCAGAATTGGTTTTGGCAGGAAGCGTTTGTCTTAGCTCCCATAGAGAATGAGGACCGCCAGTGGGTGATCCGCGATATAGGCAACACCAGCGCGGAAGTCACCTGCAGCGGCTTTGGTCTGGCCGGCAGCTGCCAATCCCAACCCGTTCAGCCCGGGCTTTGCTTTAACCTGCAAGGGGACGAAGAAGATCAACTGGCGCCTTTTGCCTTTCCTCAGATGGTTAGCCGAACCGTGCTGGTTGGCGACTCGGTTGCCGTCGATGTATCGACAATTTTTGGCGACCCCAACGACCAAGCGCTGACCTTCAGCGCACCCCAGTTGCCGCCTTATTTGAGCCTTTCCACCGCGGGCTTGGTCAGCGGATCACCCTCTGCCAGTGACGCCGGCAACGATCCCGCGTTTGTGGTGCGCGCTACTGACACCACCGGCCTTTTCGCAGAAGCGGTAGTGGCACTGCGCATTGTTAACCCTGCCACCGTGACCCTGGGCGATAGTTTCGGAAGCGATGAACGTTTGCGCTGCAGTAGCGGAGGCCCACTGAATTTTTCTGTAGCGGGTAACTGTGGCGGGGTCAGCGGCTCTGCCTGCGAACCGATCCCCTCTAGTGCAACGGTGATCAACGCCCGAGCCTTGGTTGATCTCAGCCATCCTCAAGTGAGTGACTTGACGCTTAGGTTGCAGGACCCCAATGGCAAGCGTGTCACTCTGATGCGACAGCCCATTTTCGATGAAGATGCCACGCCCCCTGCCGGTGTTTGCCCACAAGCCGACATCAAAGCAGAGTTTACTGATTTCTCCGGCTGGCCAGTGGAACGACGTTGTGCCAGCCCCCTTGCGATCGCTGGCAAGGTAGAGCCAGAGCAACCACTGGCAGATTTTCGCAACCAGCCTGCTAGCGGTAGCTGGGAGCTTGCGGTGGAAAACGTAGGCGCTCAGCCTTCTCAAATTAACCAGTGGTGTCTGGCGCTGCAATTCGAAGCCACCGGCCAGCCGATCTATCCCCAAGCAGAGCGACCCGGTTCAGCCACGCTGGTGGATATTCGGTCTCAAAGTCAGGTCTTCGTTTCTGGCACCCTTAACGGCCCGAGGGACATTGCCTGGTTTCTCATTGATCAAGGCCAGGATGGCCACCAGGCCATTGATACTCGGATCACACCGGCTCCAGGCCAGGTGCTGCAGAGTCATCGCTGGGGCAACGAAAAGTTCGCTGGCCGTGACCCAGACTTAGCCATCGGTGACTGTTCGGTGAGCAAGGAACTTGTCTATCCTCGTTTCATTCCCTCGTTTGGTCGAGAGTTGCTGCGTGTTTCTGGCTGTGGGGATAACGGGCAAGGTACCTTTGAGTTGATGATTCAAAAGGACGTCTTGGGACCGAACGTCATCAATCTACCGTTCCAAACCGGCATCGTGGAAGGCAACACGGTGGACGCTCAGACCGGCAACCCTGTGCCCCTGGCGTACCTCACAAGCTCTGGCACCAGCGCATTTTCTAACCTCGTCGGGGACTTTGCCGCTGCCCTTCTTGTAGGGCCCAACGAGGTCACCGTATTCCACCCAGACTACCTGCCAGAAACGTTTAACATTAACGTGGTGGAAGGCGAAGTTGTGAACGTTGCTACGGTGGAACTAATGCCTACTAGCTTTCCGGCGGTGTCCAACCAAATCATTTTTTCAAACGGCTTTGAGTAACGCGCAAAATACTGCTTTTAGCGTCCGTGAGTGATGCCGTGAACGACACGCCAGGTCACGAATCAATACGCCGAAGATATCGGCTGTCAAGCAACGCTTGAGTCTCGCCAATGATTTTGGAGGCAGGCATTGCGGTGGGCGAATCGTCCCCCGCTAGCAAGCCGATACATTGGTTACGGCCCAAACTCTTTGCCTCGTACATCGCATGGTCGGCAATCTCCATCGTCTCTTTCCAGCTCAGTGCATCGGGCACACGGGGAAAAAACGGAAAAACCGAATAACCGATAGAACAGGTTACAGAGGTTTCGGGGCTATTTGAGCCTTGCAGATCGAATCTGTGGGAACGAAGTGCCTTCATCAGGCGATCTAACGTAAGCTGCCCTTGGGCTTGACGTTCGTGACGCAGAACTACAACAAACTCCTCGCCCCCCCATCGAGCGACGAAATCCCCCGTGCGAAGCACTGATTGGATAAGCGTTGCGCACTCCTTAAGTACACGATCACCCGCACTATGGCCGTAGGTATCGTTGAGCTTCTTGAAGTGATCAAGGTCAACCATGGCAAAGGTTAGCCAATCGTTGTTGCGACCGCTCTGGAACTTACGGATCAAGAGCGGAATTTCTTTTTCCAGAAAATCGCCAAGGAACCGCCGGTTCCACAATCCCGTCAGCGGGTCAGTATTGGACGCCTGCTCCAGTTCTCGATTAGCCTCCTCCAGTTCATGAGTTCGCTCTCTAACCAACATTTGGAGGTGTTCTCCCTTGCGGCGCTGTTCGGCAAGAAGAAAGCGCGAACCCAGGTACAGCATCATCAGCGTCGCCATCGCGCATAAGCCCCAAAACCAAAGGGTCTCATAGACCATGGGCGGCACTCGAACAACAACACTGGCAATGTCGTTCTGCCAGACGCCATCCTGATTGGATGCACTGACCTCAAAGGTAAACTGACCTGCAGGAAGTTGGGTGTAGAACGCGCCACGCAGATCGCGGTCAGCCGGTGATTGCCAGCCGACGTCATAGCCAAGCATTCGGTAACGAAATCGAACCTGCTCAGCGGCTCCGAAACTCAATGCGGTAAAGCGAAGGCCAAGGTCACGAGCATCGGTTGGCAACACAATGTCATTGGTTGTTTGATCCACCCATTGACCATCGATACGGGCCTGCTCAATGACTAAACGAGGCGGCGCTAGAATGCTATCGATGTCGTTGGTATCGACGGAGACAACCCCATCTGATGTAGGCAACCACAGCACGTCGTCTCGACTAAAGCCCCGGGCACTACCTGCACCGTTGCAACAATCCACCGGGTCGGCACCATACTGCGCGCCACCCTTGCCTAAGATCAATTGCCAAGCAATCGATTTTCTCGCCCGCCTAGCGTATTCCCCCACTTCAGACATGGGCGCCCGGTAAAGACCGGAAAAACCCGCTACCCATAAAAACCCCTGAGAATCCAGATGGGAGAAAAATGCCGCATTTAACGGCAGCCCACCCTCACCATCCAGCGCAGACCATTGCCCTTGGATGCCCATAAACAACCGCCCTGACAGCGACCCAACCACCAAACTACCGTCAGTCAGTTCATCGACGGACGTAATGTCCTCGTTCTCGTCAATGACATCACCGGCGATACGCTGAAAACGTTGCCCATCAAATTCAAACAGCCCCTTATGGCTGCCAACCAATAGCCGCTTGTCTTTCAGCTCACGAACAACTCTCAGCGCCCCAACCTGAAAACCCTCATCCAGTCCATGGCAAATCAGCTCCGGCTGCGCATACGCACACAGCCCTTCGGAGGTCGCCAGCCATAGGGTGTTGTCGCTGGCGCGAATGATGCTGGAAACCACCGTCTGGGCAATCCGTTCAGCGCCTGGAGCCGGGCGTACCTCGCCCTGTTCAAAAATCGCCAGCCCCGCCCTCGCCTGGCCCAACCAGATTCGCTCGCCTTCCGGCAACATTGTGTATACAAACAACTGCCCTTCGGTGTCTGCGCTGGAAAGTTTTTCGAATCGCCCATCGCTGAAACGGCTGATGCCATCGTTGGTACCCACCAACACGGATTTGGCGTCATCCGATTCCGGAGCCACGCTCCATACCAGATCATCATGCAGGCCCTCCGGTGATGAGTAGCGCATGGAAAAGCCATTGCGAAGTCGGACAACCCCCATTTCTCTGTCGGCAAGCCATATGTTGCCTCCACCATCTTCCTCAATTGTAGTGACCCGCGAGAAGGATGGTTCAATGGATAAGTCGGTCAGCAATTGATCCCCCAACAAGCGAATTACCCGGCTTCCCGTGGAAATCCACAAAACCCCTTGCCGGTCGACTTCTAGACTGCTGATCTGTTTTCCGTGATGACTTTCTGGCAACAAAACCGACTCCCACTCGCCATCGACCCACTTCAAAAGCCCGCGGGTGGTCCCCGCCAAAAGATGCCCGCGATAGTCTTTGAGTACCGTGACAGCCGCCGTTGAATAGGCAACGGGTAGCGCAAAGGATTGTTGTTGATCATCGCTTATGCGGCGCACCTCGCCAGCCATCCCGGCCCAAACCTCTTCATCGCGAACAGTGACGCTGTATACCTGCTCCTCAACGCCGGGCCACACATTCACTGAGCTGTCACTAGCAACCAGCAAACCGTGTTCGGATGCCACCAATATGCTGCCATCGGTGCGTTGTGCCAAAGACCGGGCCTGGTAGGTGCTTGTCCAGGTCAGGGATCTGAATTGGCGGTCGCGATAGACGGTCAGACCTTTGTAGGTGCCAATCCAGAGCGAATGCCCTTCACGGTCCAGCAACAGAGGCCCGATGACGTTGCCGACCAACCCGGGCGCAGTATCTTCGCCAAAGCTTCTAAACCGCACGCCATCAAAACGTGCCAATCCCTGAGGGGTTCCTAACCAGAGATACCCCTCTGGCCCGGTAGCCATGGAGTCGAATTGGACCGACGGTAAACCGGCATCAGAATCCCAAACCTCTGTCAGGAATTGATGTAACTGTTTATCCGGAGAAAGTGCGCTGCTGCTGCTAAAAACAACGATAAAACACAGAAACACCATTAACCTGAGGCAGATAGCCTTAACGTTCCGAGCGTGATGTTGTTTCTGATGCATCAAATAGCCTTGACCTGGACGGCAACAACCTCCGGTTACGAAGCGATGCTAGACCTCCTCCAATGATTTGCGACTTACCGCAAAGCGCACTAGTCTTGTCCCAAGAAAGCTCAACAAAATGAGCGTGCCGTTTGGTGTTTGCAAACAGCCGAAGCATCGATCTAACCCTCGGATAACCAAGCTCTAAGGCTTCTCAAGGTCACTGCGCTATATCATCACCAATTGTCGGCAGAGATTCAAAGAATTGCAGCAACTATCGACCGATCTTCGCAAAAATTGACAATTTTACGATCTAACATCGACTCCCTCGAAAATCACATCAGACACTGCACACCAATGGCGATAACCACCTCACGAATTCTTGAAAGCAGGTGTTTTTCGGCAAACCTTTCTAGCAGCAAAAAATGAAACAGGCTGGGATGGAAGGAAACAGCCGAGGATCAACTCCTATACGGCCTATTGCTTCAAGAGCCATAAATTGGAATGGTCAGTTGCAACTCCTACCCCTCGAGGTTTCGCGCTCTTTGTGCCTCACGCCTTTTCCTTAATTGCTCCTCTTGCATTCGTTTGTTTTCTTCAAATTGGCGTTTGTCCTTCTCGTATTTTTTTGTCCGCAAATCTGAAACCATTTGCAACGTTTCATCCCGTTCACGGGCTTGCTCTATGGTTAGAAAATCAAAGTTGACCTGGACGTTTTGTCCAGTGGTTAACGCGTACCGATTTTCAATGAGGATTGCGGGCCGCTGGAACGACTCATCGTAAGGTATGGGCATATAACATGGCGGCGTGGAACTCGTGTACTCATCAAATGGGCCGCACTCAATATTGATTGTGCCGCCATCCATTTCTTGGCCTGGGAGCATTCTACCCATTCGATCATGCATTGCCGTATTGGGTTTTGCATCAAACAGCGTAATGCAATGTTGGCTGACTTCATCACCATTTCGTTGCAGGCAAGTGTCAAGATAGCGTGGCTGCCACCGACAGTTCGTTTCACCATCCACCGTATCAAGTGGCACCTCAATTTGGTGCTGCCCGTCACCAATGACCGGCTCAAAATCAAAGGTTTTACTCAACGGCGCTCGCCCGTCAAAACTCGACTTGGTGCAAATAAACGACTCGTTCGTTGTGTAGTAGGTTACCGTCACGGTGTAGCGAGCTTTTTGATCAATGCTGCCGAATAATTTGATCGACGGCTCCTTAGGCGGCGGGCGGTGCGATTGGGGGTGTGATAGTCCCTCGGTGGCCGCAATACGGTCGGAATTGGCCTGATGCGCAAAATCCATCCATTGCGGAAACACCGCCGTGACGCCAAGAACGACAATTACCGCAAGCAACAGTACGCGGACAATTACTGACATGAGCAAAACCCCTTACGTAATACGCGATTTTAACAAAGCGCATGTTGCCTATGCCAATTTGGCTGTCACAGTTTGGTTACCGGCCAGCTTAAGCTTAAGGTACTCTTAGAGTCCCCTGACGCCCATCAGTGACCCTATGGCGCTCAATAGTGCAGAAATAACCGCTTTACTCGAAGATAGCCGCACCGATGTAAAGGCTCGCGAAGCGGTGTTTAAGCTGGTTTATGACGATCTGCGTCGGTTGGCCGGACACCGGGTTTCCTCTTCCCGACCTGGACAAACATTGTCAGTGACTGCCCTGGTCAACGAGGCCTACCTCAAATTAACAGACCGAACGGGGCCGCAATGGCATGATCGCAGCCATTTTTTGCGGGTGGCGTCCCGGGCGATGCGGCAAATTACCATTGACCATGTCCGCGCCAAGCTGCGCGGAAAACGGGGCGGCGGCGAACGACCGATCTCTTTGGACCAACTGGAGCTCGCGGCCGCTGATGAAGATCCAGACATGTTGCTGGCCCTTGAACAGGGCTTGCAAGGTCTAGCAGAACAGTCGCCCCGCTTGGTGGAGGTTGTGGAATGCCGCTTTTTTACCGGATTGACCATCCCAGAAACCGCATTGGCCCTAGAAGTATCAACGCGCACGATTGAGCGCGATTGGGATCAGGCCAAGCAATGGCTGATGGATTTCCTCAGTAGCTAGTCTGCAACCCCAAATGACAGTTGTCGGTATATTGTGCCAATTGTCGATATGGTTAGGGCGAAGTAAGCAAAACCGGACTTTGACCAGCAAAGATGACTGACGACAAAAACAAGACCAAGCAATTTAGTTTCGACCCAGCCCGCGTAGAACGCATGCTCGATGCGCCAGATGCAAGCGTAAAACGGACGCAAGATGTGGACCGTTGGTTATCTGATGATATTAAGCGTTGGATCGGCAAGCAGCTAGGGCCTTTCGAGATTACCGATTATCTGGATCGTGGCGGCATGTCACTGGTGTTCCGCGGCCGACGCAATAATGACCAGTTCGAACAGGAGGTGGCGATTAAAGTTCTGCGCGCGCCTGACGTTCAAGAACGGGTGCAACGCTTCCAACGTGAACGTCAATTACTGGCTCGCTTGGAAACCCATTCCAACATCGCGCACATCATTGATGGCGGAGTGGTTGATGGCCAACCCTGGTTGGCTATGGAGCTGGTGGATGGGGATCCGGTTGACAGCTATTGCGATGAGCAGCAACTAGGCTTGCTGCAACGACTGGAGCTGTTTATCGACGTTGCGAAGGCGGTGCAGTTCGCCCATAGCCACCTCATTGTTCACCGAGACCTGAAGCCAAGCAATATCTTGGTCACCGGAGAGGGTCAAGCCAAACTTCTGGACTTTGGTATTGCCAAAGCGCTCCAAGATCATGACAGCGAACTTACCGGCGCCGATTTGTTGTTGACGCCAATGTACGCGAGCCCAGAACAGGTATTAGGCGAGCCGGTGGGCATCGCCTCTGATGTCTATCAACTGGGTTTGCTGTTATACCGGCTGCTGACTGGGCGTAATGCCCAAGCCTTAGAAAACCCCAGTGTGGCAGAAATCAAATCCGCAGTAGTCGAACGCGACCCATTAAGCCCAAGCCGCTGTGTTGAGATCTCGGGTACAGGCGACGAACAACAACTGGCCCAAATCGCCAGCGACCGCTCAATACCCACAGCCAAGCTGCGAAAACGCTTGAGTGGGGATCTGGACGCGATTGTCCTTAAGGCATTGGAGAAAGAGCCAGCGCGACGCTACAGCAGCGTTGAAAAGCTCATTGAAGATCTAACTAACTTTCAATCTCACCGACCGGTTTCGGCGCGTCAAACCACCGGCTGGTATCGGGTTTCACGCTTTGCTCGCCGCCACCGCGGCGGAGTTCTGGCTGGAACGTTAACCACTCTGGTGATAATCAGTGCCTTAACTGCGGTGGCGTTTTCGTGGCGTGCAACGATACGCGCGCAGAACAAAGCGTTGGCCGAAGCCGAAGGTGCGATTGAAGTTGGCGAGTTTTGGGCTGGGCTTTTGCAGCAAGCCTCACCGTTGCTTTCTGCTGGTGATGAACTGACCGTGCGGGAGTTGCTGGAGGCCAGCTCAGATCAACTCGACGAGCTGGATGACAAACCCAGAATCCAGGCCAGGTTGCTCGAAGCCACGGCAGGTGCCTTCGAAGGACTCGGTTTGCCCGAACGATCAGAGCCTTTCGCGCGCCGAGCATTGGCCATCAGAGAGCAGCTCAATGATCCAGTGGGCTCAATTAATGCATTGTTAGAATTGGCGGTCATTCTGATGCGCCTCGGCGACCTTGACCAATCAGTAGAGCTGGCGCAACGGGCCCTGTCGATCGCTGTTGAAAATAACGCCTCACCGCTAATTCAAGCGAACACCCACAACACTTTGGCCAATGTGCTGTCCCAACAGGGTGCCCACGATCAAGTCCAAATCCATGCAAAACGCACGATTGAGTTATTGCAAGGCAACACCGACAGCGATTCAAAAGCGCGTCTTGCTTCGGCCTTCACTTGGGTGGGGGCTAATGGCCTTCAGCAGGGTAAATACGTGGAAGCGAGAGATGCCTTCCAATCCGCCCTTGGGTTCCTGGGTGACTCACCGTCTGAGCGCGTCACTCGCGGCTGGATTTTGCGAGACTTGGGTCAAGTGTACTTGGAATTGAGTGATGATGAGCAAGCCATTGTTTACCTTCGCCAGTCGTTAAGTCAGACACGCGAGACATTTGGCGACCAGCATCCCAACCTGCTCGGGAATTTGGTCATTCTAGGTCGTGCTCTTTGTCGCCACAGTTGTGACGGTGAGCCTGAAGATCTGTTCAAAGAAGCACTTAGAATCGCCGAAGCGACCCTAGGTAAAGAGCATGGAAATTACGCCCGAATTTTGCACGACTACGCGCAAGTATTTCGTCAGCGCGGCGACTTTGACCAACTGCGCCAGGTCCGCGAGGAAGCAAGCCTCATTGCCGATCAGTTTTTTGGTGCCGATCACTCTACGGCGGTGAATTTGCGCATGGCCCAGGCGTTAATAGCGCAGCAATCAGGCCAGTATCGCGATGCCCTGGTGCCAATCGAAAAGGTATTGCCCGCCGTCCGCCAAGCATTCGGCAAAGAGCATTTAATCACAGTCAACACCGAAGTAAGCAGGGCAGCGGCTTTGCTCCAAGCAGAACGGTTCACTGATGCCAACGCGGCCATGCTAGCGCTAGTGTCCCAAGGAAAGAACCTATTGGGCGGCAAGTTTAGATCTTACGCAAATAACTTTCTGAACCTGTCAAACTTACACCGGCTTGTAGGCCCTATAGAAACTGCCAATGACTACGCTGAGAGCGCGCTGAGTGTTCATCGATCCATCGACGCCACTGAGAGCATGATTTTGCTGCGCCCGTTGACCGAAAAAATTCGTGTGCAAGTGCTCCAAAATCCATCTCAAGTCATGCCCGATATCAGACTCGCGCTTTCTGTGATCGCCAAGGACTCCGCCCCTCCCACAATACAAACTCATTATTTGTTGTCGCAATTAGCCATCGGCGTCGCGGAGGCTGGCTTGCTAGAAGATAGTCAGCGGATCTGTCAGTCTGCGTTAGTTGGCATGCAATCAATGCTAACCGATGACCAACCACTGCTGGGCTACGGGCGCGCTAATTGCGCTGAGGTTAGCATCCGAAATCAACGCCAGGACGAGGCGCTAGGCCTACTTAGGCTAGCCATACCCGTGATTACATCAACTCTTGGAAACAATAGTTGGCGTACCCAGCGAGCCCTTATGCTGAAGGGTATCGCTGGCAACGATCCAAAATTGCGTGACAGTGCTATTAACCAGCTTAGCTCTCAACTAAGCCCAGCAAGCCCATTGGTTCAGAGCTTAAGCAAAATTCGCTACTAGACTTTCGCCACTAACCGACGGTTGACCGGAAACGATCAGCTTACGCGGGAGTGTCGAGGAATGACGCAACTTAACCGTTACCCAAAAAACGGCAGACGCGTTGCCGCGTTGGTTAGATGGCTAACGCCGCTCCACCACAAATGAATACGGCGCAAAAATACTACCATCGACCCGAATAAATTCACCGCTAAGGGTTTTGTCGGTAATAGTTAACGAAACAACACCGGTAATGGCAGACGTCACGCAGGTGCCCTCCGCCAGGTAATGCTTAACCTCACCATCGGCGAGCGGGTCGCAGGCGTCTGGGTATTTTTCCAGGTTGATCGCAGAGGTTTTGCCAGCCACACCAACGTGAGTCTGAATTAAGCCGTCAGACTTTGCATAATGGGTGTTTCCATGATGACCTACACACCCTGGATTTGCCCCCTGAGCTTCCGTGGTCAATGCAATACTGGGACAATGATCCGGATCGATTTTAAGGGGTTTGGTTCGCCATAGGTTATGCGAGCTACCGGTCATTAGAATACTCACCCCGTACTTTGACGCGAGGTTAATTAAGTCCTGACTGTCAGAAAAGGATTGGTTCTTGCCCATGTCGACCCAGGGCAAGTGGTTCAGATGAAGTATCCAATATCCTCGATGCCTAGCATCTGCATAAACCGATTCAATCCATCGATAGTTTTCACTTCCCTTTGGATAGGTCTGCGCTAGATATTTTTGGACAGCAGCAGGTTCGTGTTCGGTTTCCTGAAACGCTGACGAGGTGCCGACCACTCGGACCTTCACATCGCCGTTAACAATGTCGCTATACCAGAGGTAGGGGTACTGCCCTTCATAGTCGAGACCCGCGACCTTAGCTTTAGCCGGCGTAACGCCACCGGTGCCGTCAGGATGGTTAAGCACCTTGGCATAAGTACTAATATCGCCATCTTGGTATCGACTATCATGGTCTCCGGCAACAAACAGCATCGGCGTTTGACCGGCGATGGCGTTCGCTTTTTCTGCCCACCGCCTGGCATTTCGAATGTTATATTCGAGGTCGCCATCTTGGCCTTCATAAGACAAGTCCCCCGCTAGCAAGATGAGATCGTGAGTGGCGCCAATTGCAAGGCTCTGTTGGGTGACGCCACCATCGCCCCAGTGATCATCCCAATCCCCACCAACAACGATGCGAACTTCATTTTTTAGTCGACTATTTCCCACACAGCCGACAAGCCAAACACTCAGAACACACAGCAAGGTAACTTTGAATAATTGGTTTAAGCCCATGCGCAACGCCATCAAAAAAATGAAAAGATCTAACCGTTCCGTGCATTTTGCTGATTCTGCTTCGCAGCTGCCACCCTATCATTCAGAAGTCATTCCCCATTGGACCACCGACTAGCTTTCCGAGCCGGATGCTCCTTGGCCCATCCATCGACTCCTGCGCAACCTGGAGTCTGATCTACTGATGATGAAAACGCTCGTTCATCAGAAAATATAAAATCTGTTGAATGACATATTCAGACTTCATCATGAAGGTATGAGAATGAGGCACTTCAATATGGTCGGTCATGCCTGCCACTTTGGTGTTTTCCACCGCCACTTTGCCGTCATCGGGGTTTGGCAGACTCTGGGATAGGATGGGGTTTACGGTTTTGGTGCCAGCCACAATCCCAACAGGGAACGTTACTGGGCCAAGTTGATTGGGGATGCTGGCAGCATCGGTTCCTAGCTGCATACCCGCGGGACCGTTAAGCGCTCGGAAGCCTGGCACTCGGCGCCAATTATCCACCACATGACTGCCCTGATTAGGCGGACCCAACATGACAACCCGACCCAGCAGCGGCTCGGTTCTTTCAGCGAAGAAGTGACGCACTAAAATGCCACCCAGTGAGTGGGTGACGAAATGAATTCTCGAAGGCTTATGGACTTTACAGGTTTCTAACCCTCGGCCGATGGCCTCGGGTGCAAGTTGCTCAATGGGTTTAGATGTTGAGGGGTAGCCAACGTTGGCGACCTGATAGCCCTGCCTCACCAAGGCTTTTTCCACCGGCTTCATTGAACCGGAGGTTCGGGCCAAACCATGCAAAATTATGACGCACTCATCGCGCACCTGAGTTTGGGCGCTAAGGCTGAAAAATAGGGCTGGCAGCAAAACCGCCAAGGTTGGATAAGTCATGGCCTGGATGATCCCAAGGTTCGATTGATCTTTATCGAAAGGATAACGTCGAATCAGGCGCATTGCGTATCTACAAGCAAGGTTGAATAACCTGCTACCTGGCGTGGCGACTGGCAATACTCGTGACGAAAATTTCTGGGCAGGAACCGCCTAACCACGATGGACAATGGGTCATTCAGAGACCTGATGGACCCCTTCATCGATTCTATTGGACAGAAGTCCAAAAACCGCCGAAGGTCTGCAGCTATCAGCCTAGAAATAGCTCACAAGGATTTCCCCCATGACGGACTCCCGTGCCCAAACCATCGATAGCTCTCATTTTGGCCAACTTTACATTGGCGGAGCCTGGGTGGAACCCAGCACCAGCCAAATGATCAACGTGATATCCCCCATCACCGATCAGGTGGTGTTCCAAGTCGCCGAAGCCCTTGAAGCGGATATCGACCAAGCGGTCGCCGCTGCCCGGGATGCGTTTGACAATGGCCCCTGGGCTCAAATGACACCCCAGGAACGCGGCGACATTTTGGCCCAATTCGCCACCGAACTTCGCACCCGAAGCAAAGATTTTTCCACCGCCTGGATAGAATCTGCCGGCGTCATCGCCAGCATGGCGTCCTCCTATCCGGAATACTCCATCAGTAATGTAGACCGTGCGGTGGCCCAGGCTTCGACCTTCGAATTTATCGAAAAACACGAATCGGCTAGTGGCGCGGCGTTTTTGGTCCGCGAGCCGGTAGGTGTGGTGGCAGCTGTTGCGCCTTGGAACGCGCCGCTGGCCACCATGTTAAGCAAAATTTCGCCAGCGTTGCTGGCCGGTTGCACGGTGGTAATGAAGCCGGCACCACAAACCCCCATTGAGACCTATATTTTAGCCGAGTGCGCTCACGCCGCCGGCTTTCCTGCAGGGGTGCTTAACCTGGTCACCGCAGAACGAGACGCCGCCGACCATCTGATACGACACCCACAAATCGATAAGGTGAGCTTTACCGGCAGTCTTGCCACCGGTCGTCATATTGCCTCGGTCTGCGGTGAACGGATTGGTCGGGTGACATTGGAACTCGGCGGAAAATCTGCCGCCATTGTGCTGGACGATTACGACCTCAAGGCCGCCGCAACTAGCCTGGTTTCCGGTATCTGTATGCTCAGCGGGCAAAACTGCGCTGCGCTCACCCGGGTGATTGTGTCCCGTGAACGCCATGATGAGCTAGTCCAGCATTTAGCTAGCGCAATGGACGCAGTGACCGTTGGCGATCCCTATGACCCCAACACCCAGTTGGGCGCAATCACGATGAAACCCCAGCTTGAGAAGATAGAGGCCTATGTGGCCACAGGCGTTGAACAAGGTGCGACGCTTGTCACCGGGGGCAAACGCCCTGCCCATCTGTCTAGCGGTCTTTACTACGAACCCACCCTGTTCGCCAACGTTGACAACTCAATGACCATCGCCCAGGAAGAAATTTTTGGGCCGGTGCTGTGCGTCATTCCCTGCGATGATGAAGATCACGCCATCGCCATCTCCAATGACTCAATGTTTGGATTGGCTGGCGCCGTTTATACCAATGATAGCGACGCTGTGTATCGTATCGCGCGCCAACTGCGCACAGGAACCGTGGGACAAAGTGCCCCCTCAGCAAGCTTTGCGGTGGGTTTTGGTGGCTTCAAACAATCGGGCATTGGACGAGAAGGCGGCACCGATGGATTGCGGGCCTATTTGGAGGCCAAGACGGTGTTACTTCAGGGAGAACCCCAAAATCCCTGACGAGGCCGCTGCCACTAGCAGCGTGTTGAAAAAGTCTCAGCCGAGTGCGAGACAAGGCGAAAACGGCCGAAAAAGCGCAGTGTACTGGCCAGTACATGAGCATTTTGAGGTCGTTTTTAACGCCGGATCGTGCCGGCTGAGGGTTTTTCAACACGCTGCTAGTCAATACAGTGAGCCTGCCGCCCCCAGAGAGTTAGGTCGGACAGTATTGATCTGAGGCTCGCCGATACGCATCACCAAAAGTCGCAGCGACACCCAGTCAATGATGTGTACGAAGCCTTATAGTTGCCACCGGTCGGTCAGGCCAATATCCTGTAATCGGTGGCTCAGACCCCATTGAACATGCCCATTTGGACAGGTCATAAATGCTCACCCACTTAACCTCAAAACCCAACAAGAGAGTCCAATGACTAACGCCGCTATTGCCAACGTATCTGCCTTCGAAATCGGCGACCAAACGGGAATTTCGTCGCTCATCCGAAACACCCGAGAGGTTGCAACACCTGGCCCTTTTGAGGTCCTGGTGAAAACTCATGCGGCCGCTCTCAATTACCGAGACATCATGGTGCTGGAAGGCCGCTATGGCGATAAGAAGCCTGACAACCGGGTTCCCTTAGGCGACGGCGCCGGCGAAGTGATGGCGGTAGGCGAACAGGTTCATGGCGTATCCGTAGGTGACCGGGTCACTGCCCCCCATTTCAGTCTGTGGATTGACGGAGATTACAGCCCGAGTATCTTTGCCGCGGACCTAGGCAATACCGCTGACGGATGGTTGTCGCAACTGGTTCGGCTACCGGCCAATGCCTGCGTAAAAATTCCAGAGGCCATGAGCTATGAATCTGCCGCAGCCTTAGGCGGCGCCGGCATCACTGCTTGGCGGGTTGTTATGGTGGTTGGCAAAGCCAAAGCCGGCGATGTTGTGTTAGCTCTTGGCACCGGTGGCGTCTCCATCATGGCTGTCCAATTGGCGAGCATGAATGGCGCCACGGTGGCGGTCACCTCCTCCAGCGACGAGAAATTGGCGAAGGCTAAGTCTATAGGTGCGGACATCGCGATCAACTATCGCGAACGTCCGGATTGGGAAAACGCGGTGATGGAACAAACCGGTGGCGCTGACATTGTTGTGGAAACAGTCGGTCTCAGCACTCTGGATCAATCCTTGGCGGCCTGCGCTCCCAATGCACGGATAGGGTTTTTGGGCGCCCTGGGCGGAATGCCAAACCAGGGCCCTTTACTCACCAACATGCTATTGAAAAACGTAACCCTACAAGGCATCACGTCAGGAAGCCGAAAAAATCTCGCTGACTTGCTGCGAGCCTATGCCAGCAATAACCTGCAGCCTCACATCGATCGCCAAATAGCCTTTGCTGATGCACCCGATGCGCTAGCCTATCTGGCGAAAGGTCAACACATTGGGAAAGTGGTGATCACGTTTGATCCAGACTGACCCTAACTGCGCTATAGCCGTGCTATTGCTCCAATGAGGCGGCAGCTTGATTAATGGTATTGGCCAGTTCAGCCAACCCTTCTTTCAGGGCATCCACATATCCGCCATACCCTTCACTAGACAAGCGGTAGTTACCAGCAAAGGACTCGATGTGAATCACCTGTCGACCATCACCTGAACTGACAATAAACTGGCCCGATAGCGAGGCCACGCCAGCAGTTTGATCCCTAACGAAACGATCGAACCGCACCTCAATTTGAAGGTCTGGATTGAGTCCTCGAGGATAAGGTTCAACCAAAACAACCGCAGATAGCCCCCGACCGATGGCGGCAGCCAGGCTTCTAGCAATGGCATCCTCGGGGGATTCTGCCCAGCGGTTCTTATCATCCTGCAAGATGGCCGAGCCCGCCATTAGACTGGCGATTTTCTCGCCTCGGGCATAGTCTGGCAGGGACACTTTTTGCAATCCAATGCGCTGAAAATCAGACTGCCCTTGCACGACTTGTTTGTTATCTGTCATGTCCAGCAAGTAGCGGTTCGGGCTACCGCAGGCGGCCAGACATAAAACGCTCACGCTCACCAAGCAGCGCAAAATCGCGACTAACGATGGGTCCATCATCACAGATTTTCCTCAAGTTTCTGGGCTAGCTCTGAGACCTTTCCAGCAGCCTCACTCAACTCCCTAAGAGTGGCTTCAAGCTCAACGTAAAACGGTGAACTTGGCGACAAGCCGCCCAATGTTTCGTCAGCCTGCCCAGATAGCGCATTCAAACTTTTCACCAGCACTGGCAAATCACTGCTGGCGGCATCCAGATTACCCGCAGCTGAAGCGACGGCGTTTAACACCAAGGATAACTCTGCAGGTATATTCTGAGCTTCATCACTGGCCACCATATTGCCCAAATCTGCCAGCAACTGCGTGCCAGTCTGGATCAACTCATCTAAGGGCAACTCGCTAAGATTCCGCACCAGCGTTTGTACATTGTTGGCCAGGACTAGGCTGCTGGAGGCGATGGAGGGAAACTGAGGATAGGGTTTGGCCTGCATATCGATGGGGGTTTTCGGTAACTCCGGCTTCATCACCAAGTCCAGGCGTTTCGCACCTGTCAGTATATTGGCCGATGCCAGCTGCGCCCGAACACCCGACTCAACCCAGTAATTCAGCCCATCGCGTAACTCGTCGACAGACAGACCATCAAAGCCTATTCGAGCTGGCTGAAGTTGAAAGATGGCGTAAATTCGATCGGTAGAATCAGGGCCCAGCATGGGTTCGTAAACCACGTCTAACACTTTGCCCAGTTTGATCCCGTCAAACATCACCGGCGCTCCCGGTTTTAGTCCGTTGACCGATTCGGTGAGTTCAACAATGAACCGATGATCTTCGCCATGGGCAGGATCGTAGAAAAGACTTTCCTTGGCGTCCCGGCGGTGCCGGTAGATGGGAAAGGTTTCGCCGTCGATTTCGATGCGCTGACCTAGATCGCCGCCAATGGATTCAAAAGCGATACCGCCAGATAACAGCGCGTCGATGGATTCAAAATGCACATTAAATCCATCCGCGTCAGCAACCACGTCCACTCCAGACACATTCCAAAAGCGCGTATTGCGATTGATGAATTGATCAAATGGCGCTTCAACAAATCCGTCAAAGGTAATAAATCGACCGTCTTCGCTTAACTCTCTTCGCTCAACTTGGCCAACGCGAAGCTGTCGATAGTAGATCGGCGCACCGATGTGGATGGAGCCGGCATAGTCAGTGGTTAGCCGAACATGTAACCCCGGGGTTCCCGGATCGGTCTGGGGAGGATCGCTGAGGCCAACAAATTCCAGTTTGCGCTGTTGTGGTTCAGCCGTCCATTCCACTTCAATATATGCGCCGGACAAAATCGTACCCAGACCGGACACCGCGCCGCCGTCAAAGCGCGCCCTCACCACCCAGAATTTTGTGGTGTCACCCAAGAAGCCGTCAACGCTGCGATCCATCCTGGCATACACCACCACGGATGCCAGATCTTCAGCAAGCTCCACTTTTTCTACCACACCGACGACCACACCCAAATGTTTGATCTGCGTTTTTTCCGCCTGCAGCCCGGAGCCATTAGCAAACTGAATCGCAACCAAAGGGCCACGTTCCCGATAGGTTTGCCAAGCAACCGCTATCGACAAAATGGCCGCCAACAACGGGATTAGCCAAACCACCGAAAGGCGTGATCCGGTCTTGGTGACCTTAGGCGACTCAATGGTCTGGTTCAAACTGACCTCCGTTTTCTTGCAACTGGTGGGAGGGATCCCAAATTAACCGAGGGTCCAATGCCATTGCTGACAGCATGGTCAACGCCACTGAGACGGCAAACGCGATTACACCCGGTCCAGGCGTTATTGTCATCACCGTCTCCAGCTGAATCAGTGCAGCCAATGCTGCAACGACAAACACGTCAATCATTGACCAACGGCCCACCAACTCGATGGCCTGATGAGCCCGGTGGCGCCGGTGATCATTACCCATAGCACCACGCTGAATCGACAGCGCCAGCCAAGCGATAATAGCGAACTTCGATACCGGCACCAGAATACTGGCGGCAAAGACCACAAACGCCACCACATAACTGCCGTGGTGAATTAACGCCACAACGCCGCCGACGATTGTGGAATCGGTGCCACTGCCCAGCGCCTCGGTGCGCATGATGGGCAACAGGTTGCCAGGAATATAGGCGATAACCCCAGCAAGCCAAAAGGCCCACACTCGCTGCACACTATGGGGTAATCGAGTGTTAACCTGGCTTCCGCAAGTGGCACAGTGGCTATTGGGAACATCAGTAATTTCCCGACAAACCCGGCAGACTGCCCACCCTTTTTGCGCTGCGGTAATGGTCATGTTGCTCGATCACCCCGCGCCATCGACCAGGCGGAGTCTCGACACAACACATTGGCGTTGTAACTAATCAGCAGCACCAGCACCGCCAAGGCCCAGAATGCGGGCCCAATGCTGATGGTGGCCAGCTTGCCGATTTTCACCAGGGACACCACTACGCCTAACATGAAAATTTCGACCATGGCCCAGGGTTCTAACTGCTGTGCAAGGCGAAACACTGTTGCCCAAGCCCTGGTCAGTGTTTTGCCGTTTCTCAGCTGAGCAAAAACGCCGATCAAGAGAGAGTTACGCACCACCGGCAAGACCAAGGCCAACATGCCCGCAGCCACAGCCATTAGCGGCATTCCGCTATCCCACAACACGGTGACTGCATCCAACACGGAAATTTGGTTACTAAAACCTGAACGTTCCATAGAGAGAAAAGGAAAGGAAATGGCGCATAGCAGCAGCACCAAAGACGCCACTAACGATGCCAGCGCGCGATCGACACTGTCTTTTTTTCGGGTTAACAGCACGGCATGACAGCGTGGGCAATGGGCGGTTTCACCCTCGCTAAGGTCCGGCTTCAGCCACACGCTGTCGCATTGCTCACAAGCAACGTAACGGCGATTAATTTCAGCTCGACTGAGCGTCACCGGTAGCCCCCATTTTTTTGGAAACCGCGAAACGGCGTTTCCTACTGCAGCGTCTATCCCGCAGAGCGATCTGTCCCAGCGGCGCTACCGCCTTAATAATTTGGCATCTCGCTACCGCCGGCCCCACCCCTGCCACACCACGGGGCCCGGTAGATTCTACATTGATCGCTAAATCTAGAATAGCGTGGACAGTTCGCCACGCTCAGTGGGCCGAAGCATTACAACCGGTTAATCTTCGAAACTATCGCTAAACAATCCATCGTCGTACTCAAAGAAGAACGCCTTGCCAATTCGACTGCCCGCGTTGGTAAGCTCAAACACATTGTCGGCGACGATGGCCACCATTCGGGTGCCTTGGATGGCAAGACCGATACTCAACCCCAGATTTCTGAACAGTTCTGGTTGCGGCTCGTTGGTGTCAGCGGCCAGGAAGGCTTGGCGAAGTGGCCACACCGAACCGTTGCGTTGGTAGAGCCAGCCGCCAGCGCCTCCGAACACCCCCGGCCCATCACCCACTAGCATTAAGTTTCCATCCATCTGAATGTTGCCACCAAAACCGCCGTCGGTGGGTTGAGGCAACACTTCGTCAGTCAGCCCCCAGGCATTGCTGCCGTCAGCATCTTGTTGGTACATATAAACGGCTCGGTCGCCGCTCACCGCCGGCGTCAAATCACCCGCTGGGCCAGCAATGGCGGCCACGCTGTTCTCAATCTCTACGTCATCACCAAAACCCGCGCTGGCCGATGGGCGCGGATTTAGAAACCTGCGTCGAAGGCCCCAATTATCAACGCCCCCAAGGTTTCGTTCGAATAACCAGGCACGGCCAACACCCGTGAATGTGTCATCACTAAATGACGCCGCACCCACCAGCAGCTCGCCGCCCTCCAACGCCACGCGGGTCCCAAATCGACCGCCTTCACGGTCACCCTCGGGTGGCGTAATCAAGGCAATCTCTACCCAGGTGTTTGCGCTGCCAGCGCTGCGTTGATAAATGGCAACCTCACCCATCGCATTGATGGAAGGCGAGCCGATGAAATCGGTTTCTGAGCGACCCACAGCGACCAAATCCCCCGAAATAGAAACGTCGGAAGCTGCAAACCCGCGCCGTAGATCTGCCACATCCAAAGGCGCGGGCAATTGGCTTTGCAAGCCCCAGTTATCAATGCCGCCTTCATCTCGCTGATAAACCAGCGGCAGACAACTGCCGATAGATACCGCAATCAACCAATCACCGACAAGGGACATCCTCGTACCAGCCCGACAAGAAGAAAGGCCATCAGGAATTGTCAGGGCTTTCACAACCTGCCAAGGCCGACCATTATCAGCGGCACGAAACAGCGTGATCCGGCCTAAGCGACCATCAGCCGAAGGCGCCGCTACCATCGCCCATTGACCGTCCGTTTCCACAGCGGTGCCGAACCTACCCGCCGCGTTGGGATCCTCTGGCGCAACCTCATCCCAGCGATAGGCATCAACAACCATCAAGTCATCGGATTGAGCGAAACTGACCCATGGCGTGGCGGCAAGCAGCAACAGCAGCACACGGATCGGCAAGCGGTTTGGGTAGATCATCACGTATTCCTCAACAAATGGGCCTCATTGCGTTGTATGTCGGAAAATCATCGCCAAAGCGATCATCTGCGGCTGCCCCATAGCGGAAATACGCTTTTTTTCTACCTTGTATAAGATTGGCGCTGGGCGGCACAATAAACGCTATGAATCCTGCTCAACTCAACTGGTCTGAGGTTTCCGAGCTGTTAGATCAGGCGTTTGAACTGCCTGACAACCAGCGCGCATCCTGGCTAGACGAAGTCTGTGCCGGGCGCGAGGCGTTGCGTGCAGAAATTCAATCCCTGTTGGCCGCCGACCAGCAGGCAGAGAAGGTCTTCACTAGCGGCCAGTCGTTAGGCGGCGACAACGGATTAACCGACCACATCTCGGCCCTGGGCTCCCATTTAGGCCCCTATCAACTCCTTAAACCCATCGCCAGGGGCGGCATGGGCCAGGTTTTCCTGGCCCAGCGGGTGGACGGAGAGTTTGAGCAACAAGTGGCCATAAAGCTGCTGTCATTGCAGCTCGATGACAGTGCACAGCGCCGCTTTCACACGGAAAGTCAAAATCTGGCGCGGCTGGATCACCCCCATATCGTTCGCTTAATTGACGCTGGCGTTGCTGATAGCGGGGTGAGCTATTTGGTGATGCAGTATGTGGAAGGTCAAACGATCGATCGGTGGTCTCAGACCAGCGGCGCATCATTGCGCCAGCGCATGGCACTTTTTGTCCAACTTTGCGACGCAGTGGTGCATGCCCACCAACATCTGATTGTGCATCGCGATATCAACCCGTCCAACGTGCTGGTTTCAAAAGAGGGTCAGGGCAAACTACTGGATTTTGGGATCAGCCGAGATTTAGATGATGGCCACACCGCGACCAGTTCGCTGATGACGCCCCGCTTTGCCGCGCCGGAACAGATACTGGGCCGCCCTTTCACCACGGCAACGGACGTTTATGGCTTGGGCGTCATTGGCCATTTGTTACTCACTGGCATGGCACCCTATGCCCACGACGATGCGTCGCTGGAGGCACTAGCGGCGCGGACCCGCAGGCGTGAGCCGCCAACGCCCAGCGGATTGCCTGAGGGCCCATACACGCCAGCCCCCCGTCGTCATCTTCGCGGCGACTTGGACGCAATGTTGCTGAAATGCTTGCAGACCGACCCTGACCATCGCTACGAGTCCGCTGCAGCACTGCGCGATGATGCACAAGCCTGGCTGGCCGGGCGGAATTTGATCGCGCGAAGACCCGGAGCTGGGCGCCGCCTGGGTCGGTTTTTGTTACGTTACCGGTGGCCTACCGCGGCGGCGGCCATGATCGTTTTTGCTGCCCTTGCTGCCGCCACTTATCATTGGCAAACGGTTAGTGCTGAGCGCGATGCGGCTCTGGCGTCCAACAATTTTTTGGTCGATCTAACGGCCAATATCAATCCGTATCGACGCAGCGCTGACGATGCATTAGTGATGCCGCTGTCGGATTTTTTTGTGGCGGGTTTTGAAGGCCTGGATACCAGCGGCATTCCTTCCCAGGGCAAAGCGAAACTCGCCCTTGCGTTCGCTCAGGGCATGATGTCCATTGATGCAACGGAAGACGCCTTGGTTGCGGCTAATCAGGCGTTAGCATGGACCGGCTTTGATAAAAC